>JAFXFT010000099.1 GCA_017513385.1 Oscillospiraceae bacterium
AAAAGAGTGGTGGAATAAGGACCGCAGTTCTTGAGAACCGGCGAGAAGCCATTGTCATTGCAGATTCGTTTAACCGTCATGCCGAATCTTTTCTCTATATCGCTGTCAAAGGTAAGGAAATCCACACCGTTAAGCTCGGAAAGTTCTTTAACCTTTTTAAAGTGGCTGTTTGAGTATAGTATGCCGCAGCCGGTGTCTGTAAGGTGGCGCACGGTAAAGCCATACTGTACAGGCGGGTAAAATTCATGGGTCATTATAATATCCAATTTTCCTGCCTGCAGGCGCGACATAAGCTCCGGCAGACGGCAACACTCGATCTCCAGCTTTACCGCAGGATAGCGATGCTCAAAGTGAGACTTTATCTTTCCGTAGAATCGAGCGGGATTCCATGTTTCGGGGCAGCCTATCTTTACAGAACCGAAAGGCTCTGCCAAATTACCCTGAATGTCCGAAAGCAGGGCTCGATACTCTTCTGAGCTTCTTTTGAAAAACTGATAAAGCGCGCTGCCGGCAGAAGTCAGTCTAAGAGATCCTGCCCTGCGCTCCAAAAGCAGGAAACCCAGTTCATCTTCCATTTTCGATATACTCTTACTGATGGCAGGCTGGGATATAAACAGTGCATTCGCCGCTTTTGCAAAGCTTTTTTCCTCAACAACGGTAATAAAGCAGTTTATCTGTCCGTTGGTCATATTTCTCTCTCCTTCGGCTCAAGCATAACCTTAAAGTTATAAACAATCTACCATAACTTTTGTAGTTAATCAATAATAAAATTTGGATCGTTACTGCAACTTGATTCACACCAAAAATTCGGGTTAAAAATGCATCAATTCTGCCTAAAAATCGAACCCTCCTGTTCCCTTTTTTTACACTCAATTCTTTGCCTATCTTAGCCGAAAATTAGTTTAACATTTTCTTGCAATATGTTGAAAAAAGTTGTATAATATAAACTCGATATAAACTGAGCATGTTCAGTTTGCTCTTTTTGTACTATATTTCAACCAAAATCCCCCCGCAATGACTTTATGGATTTTGTCAAATTCGGAGATAACTATGAAAGACGTAAATTTACTGATATGGCTGGCGCAGTTGGGAATTTCCGTCGCTGTTCCGCTGGTCGGTTTTATACTTCTGGGTGTATGGCTCCATAACTCCCACGGCTGGGGTTTTTGGGTGGTGATCGCCGGAATTATTTTGGGCATCTCCGGTGGTATAAGCGGGCTTCGCAGCTCACTGCAATACCTCAACAAAGCATCAAAATCCGACGACGAAGATAACCCTTCTGTCATATCCTACAACGATCACGACTAATACCCGGAGGCAAATCCTATGGACTCTCGTAAAATTGCATTACATGAAACCGGTGTTATCGCCATCGGTGTTTTGATAGGCACTGCCGCTATGATCGGCGTATTCGCCCTGATCGGTCATTTTGCAGCAAACGTACTGCTGGGCGGTCTGGTCGGCGCAATCCTGTCCATACTCAACTTTTTCAGCATGGCCGTAGTCAGCACCCTCGCGGCAGACAGAGCCGAGAAACAGGACGTTGAAGGCGGCAAGAAGCTGCTGAAAAGCTCCTATCCTGTTCGCCTGCTTGTACTGGCAGTGCTGCTTATCCTTTT
The DNA here is from genome assembly GCA_017513385.1 of Oscillospiraceae bacterium. Taxonomy (GTDB): domain Bacteria; phylum Bacillota; class Clostridia; order Oscillospirales; family Oscillospiraceae; genus RGIG6375. The sequence goes on from JAFXFT010000099.1 coordinate 1,620, forward strand.
TGCAAAGAGCGGTTACTTCAATGTAATAGCTCTTGTACTCCCCCTGGCATTTGTAAGACCCACTATCACAATCGCAGAATTTTTCAGAAAGAAAGGTGAATGACTATGGAACTTGATATCACAGGTGCGTTTATATATTTCACCATACCTATATTCGGAGGTATCAACGTCACTCAGACAATGCTCTCTCTGCTCGTTGTTACCATTATCATCTGCACCGCCTGCATCTGCCTCGGCAGGAACCTGAAGAAGCGCCCCGATGGCAAGCAGGTTCTTGTTGAAAAAGGCGTAATGATGCTGCACAAGATGGTTGTTGAGACCATGGGCGAGCACAATGCCCACTGGGTACCATTCATCGGTACCATCTTCCTCTCCTCTATCTGCGGCTCCTTTATCGGTCTCACCGGCTTCCTGCGCTCCACCACAGCCGACATCAGCTGCGTTATGGTATGGGCAATAATGGTTACCATTATAATATGGTATAACAACATCAAGAATAACGGATTCCTTGGCTGGCTCAAGGGCTTCACCGAGCCCATCGTGGTCATGACTCCCATGAACATCGTTTCCGAAATAGCTCAGCCTATTTCCATGGCATTCCGTCACTTCGGTAATGTGGCCGGCGGCGGTGTTATCACCACCCTCATCTATGCTGCTTTGAGCATCGCCTCCACTGCAGTGATCAACTTCATCGCCGCAAGCGGCTGGATCGTTTCCGCAGTTCTGCTGGTAGTAGGCGCAGCACTTATCGTAATCTGGAAAAAGAGTGACAGAAAGGTAGCCCTCGTTTTCGGCATCATTTCCGCCCTGCTCGGTCTGTGCGGTCTGCTGCAGGCTACCGGTCTTCTGGCAGGTATCCCCATTCTTTCTTACGGTGTACCGGCTGTTCTCTCCTGCTATTTCGATCTCTTCTCCGGTTTTGTTCAGGCATATGTATTCTGCCTGCTGACCATGGTTTATATCTCCGGTTCGCTCCCCGAGCCCACCGGCGACAACGCAAAGTAATCCCCGCACATTAATCAGTTATCCAATTTAAACATTAATATATATTTTTAGGAGGATATTATTATGGATTTGGCATCTGCAATCGCAATCGCCGGTAAGGCTATCGGCGCAGGTCTTTGTATGGGTATCGGCGCTATCGGCCCTGGTATCGGTGAAGGTACCGCTGTTGCTCACGCTCTGGACGGTATGGCTCGTCAGCCTGAGTCTACCAGCACTCTTCGTTCCACTATGATCATGGGCTGCGCAATCTCTGAGACCACCGGTATTTACTCTCTGATTATCGCTCTTCTTATTCTGTTCCTTCTGTAAGAACACCTTCAATTACATTTGAAAGGAGTCTGCAAAAGTGGCACAATTTGAAGCTTTCATTGGCGTAAACTTTTGGACTGCCCTGTTCACACTGCTCAACACGCTCACAATCTTTTTTGTGGCAAGACATTTTCTGTTCCGCCCCGTTATGAAGATCATCAAGGATCGTCAGAAGGAAATCGACGGCATGTACAGTGACGCCGACACCGCAAAGGGCGAAGCAAATGCAATGCGCAACGAATATCAGCAGAAGCTTGCCAACGCACAGGCAACCTCCGACCGTATCGTGAAGGAAGCTGTCGCCCGCGGTCAGAGCCGTCAGGAGGAAATTATTCGTCAGGCTCAGCAGGAGGCATCCGCTATCATGGACAAGGCCTCTGCGGATATTGAACTTGAGCGCAAGAAGGCAATCAACGACGCCAAAAATGAAATTTCCGGCATAGCTATCGCCATTGCCGGCAAAGTCGTAGGCCGCGAACTGAACGAAAAGGATCAGGCCGCTTTGGTCGACCATTTTATTGACGAATTGGGTGACGACGCATGAGCCAGATAGGAAGTGTTTATGCTCAGGCACTCTATTCGCTGGCTGAGGAAGAATCTCTTGGCGAAACCATTCTTGATGAGCTGAAGGCCATCAATGAGATCGTTTCCCGTGAGGAGGATTTTCTGCGCCTGCTGTCTGCCTCCACCCTTTCCAAGGAGGAACGCTGCGGTATAGTAGATGAGATTTTCCGCGGTAAGGTACATTCCTATGTACTCAACTTCATGAAAATTCTTACCGAAAAAGGTTATATGCGTTATTTCAGCGATTGCTGCAAGGCTTATCGCGAGCTGTATAACAAAGCCAACGGCATTCTCGCCGTAACCGCCGTTACCGCGTCGGCTCTTACCAACGACCAGACAGCAAGACTGACGGACAAGCTCTCCAAGATCACCGGCAAGACCATCGAACTGGAAAACCGGATCGATCCTTCCTGCATCGGCGGCATACGCCTTGACTACGACGGCAAGCGCACGGACGACACGATAGCTCATCGCCTGGACACCCTGCGCAGTATACTCAAAAATACCGTACTATGATTCGCGGTAGAAAGCAGGTACAGTATGGAATTAAGACCCGAAGAAATAACTAAAATTATCCGAAATAAAATAAAGAACTACGAAGCCAAGCTGGAGCAGAGCGAAACCGGCGTCGTTATCCTCGTAGGTGACGGTATCGCAAAGGTTTCCGGCATTGAAAAGTGCATGGCAGGCGAGCTCATTGAGCTGCCTAACGGCTCTTACGGCATGGCTCAGAACCTCGAAGAGGACACCGTTTCCGTCGTTGTTCTCGGTACCGACAACGGTATCAAGGAGGGTGACACCGTAAAGCGCACCGGCAAGGTAGTTTCCGTTCCCGTAGGCGCTGCCCTTATCGGTCGCGTTGTCAACGCTCTCGGTGAGCCCATCGACGGTAAGGGTCCCATCGCAGAGGAGGACTACCGTCCCATCGAAATGCCAGCTCCCGGCGTTATCGACAGACAGCACGTAAGCCGTCCCCTTCAGACCGGTATCAAGGCAATCGACTCCATGATACCCATTGGACGCGGTCAGCGTGAGCTTATCATCGGCGACCGCCAGACCGGCAAGACCACCATCGCTACAGATACTATCCTTAATCAGAAGGGCAAGGATGTTATCTGCATTTACGTTGCTATCGGTCAGAAGCGTTCCACCGTTGCTCAGCTGGTTGAAAACCTGACCGTCAACGGTGCAATGGAATACACCATCGTTGTATCCGCAACCGCTTCCGAGCTGGCTCCCATGCAATACATTGCCCCCTACGCAGGCTGTGCAATGGGTGAGCACTTCATGCATCAGGGCAAGGACGTCCTCATCATTTACGATGACCTTAGCAAGCACGCGGTATCTTACCGCGCAATTTCTCTGCTTATCCGCCGTCCTCCCGGACGTGAAGCATACCCCGGTGACGTATTCTATCTCCATTCAAGACTTCTTGAAAGAGCCGCAAGACTTGCCCCCGAATACGGTGGAGGAAGCATTACGGCACTGCCCATCATCGAAACGCAGGCGGGAGACGTGTCGGCCTATATCCCGACGAACGTCATTTCCATCACCGACGGCCAGATCTTCCTTGAGACCGAGCTGTTCAACTCCGGCGTTATGCCCGCTGTTAACCCCGGTATCTCCGTATCCCGAGTCGGCGGCGACGCACAGATCAAGGCTATGAAGAAGGTTTCCGGCAGCCTGAAGCTGCTCTACTCCCAGTATCGTGAGCCGCAGAGCTTTGCTCAGTTCGGCTCCGACCTTGACAAGGACACCAAGGATCGTCTTAACCAGGGTGAACGCATCGTTGCGGTACTGAAGCAGAAGAACAACTCTCCCGTCGAGGTTGCGCATCAGGTCTGCATCATCTACGCCGTTACCAACGGTTATCTCACCGACATTGATGTAGCCGATATTCCCGAATTTGAAACCCGCCTGTTCGAGCACATGGATATTCGTCACCCCGAGGTCCTTGAGGCTATCAGAACCAGCGGTAAGCTTGAACCCGAGACCGAAGCAGCCCTCAAGGCAGCTGTCGAAGAACTGGTATCGGACTTCACTGCAGCAAACTAAGGAAGGAGGCACACTATGGCCGGCGTTTCCTCAAAGGAAATCAAAACCCGTATACGAAGCATGGAATCCACCAAGCAGATTACCAAGGCAATGGAAATGGTGGCTGCCTCCAAGCTTCGCAAGGCACAGACTCAGGTGCAGAACTCCCGCCCTTATTTTGAAATTCTCTATTCGACTATTTCCAGCATAGTTGAATCCAACCGCGATTTCTCCTCCCCCTATCTCACCCGCCGTCCCGGAAACAAGGCTGCATTTATTGTAATCGCCGGTGACCGCGGTCTGGCAGGTGGCTATAACAGCAATATTCTCAAGCTTGCCTATTCCCAGATGGAGGGTAAGGAGGCAACCGTTATTCCCATAGGCAAGAAGGCAGTGGACTTCTTCCATGCCCGCAAGCTTCCCATTATGACGGAAAGCTTTGCCGAAGCCGAGGACATGTCCGTCGGCGAATGCTTCACTCTCGCAAAGCAGCTCTGCAAGGCATATCGCGCAGGCAAATTTGACGAGATCCACATTGCCTATACCAACTTCGTTTCCGTCCTTTATCAGAGCCCTGCCACGATGCAGATGCTCCCGCTTCTGCGTCACTCCACAGGAAATGACTCTGCTCCCTCGTCCGATATTCTCTATGAGCCTGACAGCATAGAGGTGTTTGACGCCATAGCCCCCGAATATCTGGGCGGTATTATCTACGGCGCACTGTGCGAAAGCCGTGCTTCCGAGCAGGCTGCCCGCCGCACCGCTATGGACTCCGCAACTCAGAATGCGGAAGAAATGATAGACGACCTGAACCTGAAGTACAATCAGGCTCGCCAGGCCGCTATTACTCAGGAAATCACTGAGATTGTTGCAGGCGCATAATACGATACAAAGGAGTTGTATCCCAATGTCCAAAAATATAGGAACCGTAATTCAGGTCATGGGTCAGGTTCTGGATATTCGTTTTTCCGAAAATTCTCTTCCCGATCTGCAGAGCGCCATTGAGATCCCCAACGGCAACTCTACTATCGTTGCTGAGGTAGCTCAGCACGTTGGCGACAACGTAGTTCGCTGCATTGCAATGAACTCCACCGACGGTCTGCAGCGCGGCACTCAGGCTATCGACACCGGCGCGCCCATTTCCGTGCCCGTTGGCGACGCTTGCCTTGGTCGAGTATTCAACCTTCTCGGTCAGCC
>JAFXFT010000100.1 GCA_017513385.1 Oscillospiraceae bacterium
CGGTACCGGGGATCATAAGAGATACGAGAGTGAGTTCTCTCAGGTCAAGAGCGGAATAGGCACACAGAACAGCCTCGCCGCCGTCCTCGGTCAGTTCGACCTCGCAGCAGGTTTTGAAATCATATTCCAGCGTGGGACCGTTATCGAGTACGATCTTCATCTTCTTGCCTGCCAGCTTGTCGGTCAGGGCAGATGCGCTGACTGCCTTGGGCTTCGCGCCCAGCTTTTCAGCAATGTACTCCTTACTGAGCTTGTTGTAATCGTAGAAAAACATAGTATCGCTCCTTTTTATATTATTTATACAACCATTATAAGTTATAATTAGCCGTTTAACAACTACAAATTAAGTACAAGTAAATATTATTCGCTTCGCTGAAATCTTGTTGCGTTCTGTGGTAATAAATCGGTTGACAAATGATAGGTTTGCTAATAAAATCATGGTATACAAATAATTAATATAGGAGGTCTATTGTTATGTTCTTTACCAACTACAATCCCCTGACTCCCGAGTATGTAGAAGAAAAGGCCAAGGCCATCGGCGCTGCCGTCGGCGGTGGCTGCGGATGCCTGAAGGGCATGAAGTTTGATGTTAAGCTGGAAGGTCAGTTTGCACCTGCCAAGCTCGCTTATGAGATCAAGGATGAGAAGGAGCTGGTCGTCACCGAGAACGATGCCACATACACCGCTCCCTACACCGCCATCTCTCAGGGCCCCATCACCATCATGACCCACCTTATCCCCGGCTGCAGCCGTGGCTGGCATCTGGTCATTGACCGCCGCACCTGGGCTGTCACCGCTTTCGAGACCTGGTTCGGCATCACCGTTCCCGTAGGAATGGATCTCTTCGGCATGAAGAAGGAGCCCGATTATTATCGCGATATCCCCCGCGAAATTCAGCGCGAGTACTATTTCGGCTGGCTGGATATGGGCAACAACGAAAAGCCCAAGCTGCACACCACCACCAACCGTATCGAAGGCCGCGGCCTTTACTGGAAGTATGACTGCGGTTATGAGTTCCTCACCTTCAACCCCAGCCAGTACTGCACCACTCTCTCCGAGCTGGGCGTTGCTCAGGGCGGCATCACCGTTACCAACCCCGCCGACTACATCCGTATTGACGACGAAAACTACATTTACGCCCGCTGGGAAGTTGAATTCTCCGGCAAGATGTGGATCGAGGTCATGAACTTCTTCGACTTCACCGCCACCGGTCTGGAATTCGGCTTCGAGAAGGACGACACCCTCACCTACAAGATGCACCGCGCAGAGCTGGATCTCACTGGTGACGCAGCTCACCTTGAGCAGATCAACTCCTTCGGTGACAAGGAGCGTCCTCTGGCCTCCACTATGGGTCAGAAGAAGGGTGGCCGCTACGCTTACCGTCCCATGGACATCGACGTTCCCATGCCCCGCGAAGAGGCTCTTGCCCACGCAGCCGAGAGACAGATGATATTCGGCGGCGGTCAGGAAGCCAATATCATGGATTCCCACAACAACCTGCCCTTCAACTATGATCTGGTAGGCAAGGAATTCAAGGTTTGGGCAGACAACGAAAAGTATGCTCAGGCACCCTGGAGCGGCGAAAAGGGCACTCCCTGGGAGTATCAGTTTGTAGATAACAACACCCTCAAGTGGCGCTACGGCGACATGGAGTGGCAGGAAGAGGTTTACAAGTGCTTCCAGCCCGATAAGAAGCTGTACTTCTTTGCACATCTTCTCACCGGCGATCCCGATTACTCTATGGTCGCTCAGATCATCGACCTGCAGAATGGTCTTGCAACCACCATCAAAACCGGCATCGGCAACTGGCAGAGCGAGTGGGAAGCAGGCGCTAACGTCTACTTCGGTACCGTTGAGTACGGCGATCTGAAGGCTCCCTTCGCACGTCGTCATCATTTCACCGACGAGCTGGTTGGCCAGTGCTTCGCATGGGCATATACCGACACCATGAACTCCATCCACGTTTACTCTTCTCCCGAGTCCTACTCCTGGACCATCTTCGATGGCAACAACGGCGGCGGCCCCACCTGGTCCAGCCCCTGCTTCTACATCAAGCTGCGTCCCGACGTATACCTCTTCCAGTGGGTTGAAGAGAAGTGCAACGGCAGCCAGGGTCTGGTTGTTATCAACCGCAAGATCCAGCATGACGGCGGCTTCTTCTACGGTGTAAGCCACGCAGGTCTGAACCTGAACATTACCGGCGCATTCATGCGTGAGCTTGGTAAGTTCGACATCAACAAGTACTTCGACCGCATCCCCGGCATCAAGTAATTGTTTATCGAGTTATAATTTAAAATTTCAAGGGACTGGCGCAGAAAATATTTGCGCCAGTCCCTTAGTTTTGTCAAATAACAGCATATTTAACGATAATACAAAATGTAAAATTCCATCGTAGGGAACGGTCTTGACCGTTCCGTGAGCACCGTCACCGTCGGCAGTCCCGTTACAAACGGACTCTAATCAACAACGTAGGGCGAGGGCGTGCCCCCGCCGCAGACTACCGCTCCAAAAAAACGATTTCAACACAGTTTTAAAAGTTTTGTCGTCCTGAACGAAGTGAAGGACCTCCGCACCGATTTTTGTGCCAATGTATATTAACCTGCGGGGATGCTTCGGCAAAGCCTCAGCATGACACGGTTTTTACATTTTGCATATTGTTGTTACTTCCTGCAGCATCGTTACATACGGAACGCTCAAGAGCGTTCCCTACAATACAGCTTTAAGTACTTTCTGCAGCAGCAAAACGGCGCTCTTCCCGAGAAGAGCGCCGTTCATCGTTTTCACCTATACCCTCAAAGCTGGGGATAAATATGCTCCACGATCGCGTCAAGGAGCTTGAATTCGTCGCGGGATTCAGCGACCACGGTAACCACCGCATTCTTATCCCGCAGCACGGCACAGCTCTGTCCGTACTTGCCGTTTGCACGGTACACACCCTTATCGTCGCCCCAAAACAGGTATCCGTATTCGATACCGGGCATACCCGTATTGGCCTGGGGCTTCATGGTCTCGGCCACCCACTCTTCGGTGAGAATTTGTCTGCCGTTCCAGTTTCCCTTATTGAGATAGAGCAGACCAAGCTTGTGGAATTCGTCAATGGTGAGGAAAAGTCCGCCTGCGCCGAAATTATTGCCCAAGGGGTCGGTCTCCCAAGTAGGGCGCTGTATGCCCATAGGGGCAAAGAAGCGGGGCAGCATATAATTCACAAGGTCGCAGCCTGCGCGGCGCTGAACGAGGATACCGGCAAGGTAAGGGCCGGTGTTGTTATACACGAATTTCTCACCCGGAGCAAAATCGAAGGGCTGGGCAAGAGCGGTTTTCACCCAGTTGGGGTCGGGATAATATGGACGGTCAGTACCCATAAGGTAGCCCTTTCCCTGTCCCAGATTCATGGTCAGCAGGTCGCGCACGGTGGCCTTAGCGAGATTATCGGAAACCACCTCCGGCAAGTCCTCCGCGAAAGCGTCGGTGAGCTTTTCATCGAGGGAAATAAGCCCCTCCTTCACCGCCAAGCCCACGGCGGCGGAGGTATAACTCTTCGTGGCGGAATATATATTGCGGCGGCATGCGCCCTCCCAAAGATGGCGGGCAACTTCCTCGCCGTTCTGGGTAACGATAACGCCCAGCGCACGCATTGGGCCCGCAACTTCTATAAACTTGGACAGATCCATATTTCCCTATCCTTTCATTTTGGTTTATGGAAATATGATAGCACCACGCGTGTCGGGTTGCAAGGAAAATGAAGAACAGGGCGGTATAAACCGCCCTGCCTGTAGATATACAGTTTTCCAATATCATTCTTCGCCCCATGCGTTCAATATCTCATTATGCGCACGTTGGCGCTCTTCGTCAGTTCCCGCGCCGGTATAGGTATCATAGAACATAAAGTTATAGTCCACCATCTCCCCGTCTACGGAACGGACAACCAAATAGGTATACAAATCGTAATCGCGGACGCGCAGCTCACTGTCCAGCCACATGCCTCCTGCCCATGCTATCTCATTTGGGTCTTCGGGAATAAAGGCGATATTACAGCGATATATGTCGAAATCAATATTATTTCTGTGTTGGAAGCTGTCGTACTTGAAGAATTCTGTCAGCTCATATCCGGTGAATCTACCCTCGCCGAGGCGGTTATATTCCCGAATTATCCCCTCCGCACGGGTCGCTATGATGCCCTCATATTCCGCAAGGCTCTCTTCGTCCACGATACCCTCATAGGTAAAGCTGCCGCGAATAAGCTCATACAGCGCTTTGTCCTCAAAGAAGTAAGTACCGTATGCAGCCTTATCCCAATGGTAGTACATCATGACTATATTTTCTACCGGGCCTGCGTAAAAGCGGAATGTTTCCTCCGTGTCACTATACACGTCTACATTCCAGTGAGATTTGATACTCTCGCTGCGTTCAACAACACTGTCAGCAGCAGCGTTCATCACCTTTGCCCATTGTTCTTTATCTTCGTTGTTTCCGCCGCTTATAAGGGTTATCCATTCAGCTCGTATCGACCGCATTGAGCCGAGGCAGCTGTCATCCAGCATCAGCGCATCATCAGCCTCGCCAGTGATACCACAGGCGGACAAAAATGCCTCAACAGACCAGCCCTCATATTCGGCAAACGGGCCCTCTGCCACTACAGGCATTATATATCCGTCATCCACAACATAAGCCATACACTGCCTGCTGGTTGAATACCCATATGCTATAAAACACAGATAGCTCAAACCTTCCGGCACATCCGCTTTTCCGTAACTAAGAGTATCTCTCCCCAGTCTTAGATCAACGTCAGTTCCCTCGCTTATTGAACCATCACCGTAAATAATCCTATCTACACATACAGGAAGATACACCGTGTCATGATTGGTGAAGGCTTCACCTGTCACCGTTACCACGGCAAGCACATCCGCTATTTCAAGTGTGTTTTTGATATCCACAGGTTCGCCGAGGTACCCCTTGTCCGTGTCAGCGGGATAAAGCTCACGCAGCTCCGCTATTTTTTCGTCGCTCAGTTTTGCTGGTTTGCCGCCGTGCTCCGCAATGAATTCCTCAACGCCGCCGTCGCGGATGTCGATGCGGGTATCAAGGTCATTGGCAACAAGGTAGATATACATCGGCTCCATATCTATCTGCGGGCTGCTGCCGCCGATATGCAGAGAGAATGTTTCGTCTATTTCGTACACGCGGATATAAAGTCCCGAGCCGGTTTCATAATAGTAGAAATCTTCAAAATCCTCCCAGCCCAGCTCGTAGCCCTTTTCCGCAAGCTTTATAACGTGATGAAGCTGCAGCACCTCTATTGGCGGCTCCGGTTCAGCCAAGGTGACTTGCTGCGTCGGTACTTCCTCAGCGCTGAAGCCCGCAAGA
>JAFXFT010000101.1 GCA_017513385.1 Oscillospiraceae bacterium
AGTCGTTGCAGGAGAATGTCTGGCGGGTCATGGAGCAGGGGGCAATGGGAGGCTTTGCCTTGGAGTCGGCATATACCTCAACAGCCAGCTTCACGGGCTTTTTGCGGTACATTTTCAGCATTTCACAGGCGGTAAGACAGCGGTCACAGTCGCACTTGAGGCAGCGGGCTGCCTCTGCCTTGGCTTCGTCCTCACTGTATGCGTCGCCGGAGGAAGGCTGAATGCGGGAAGCGCTTTCCTTGTCGCTGTGGTCGATGGTGTGACCGCAGTAGTTTTTAGCATATGCGCTTGCGGGGAGGGAGGCCTTGCCGATCTGGAGGTAAACCTCCATGACCTTGGCAGCCTCGGCACCTTGAGCGATGCCCTCCATGAGGCTGACACCGCAAAGCTCGCCGCCAAGGAATACCTTGGGGTCGGAGCTGGTCATCAGGGCGGAGTCCCAGCTATCTGTAAGTCCGAAGCCCTCGCCGCCGCGGCCGGTTGCTATATATACCGCGTCGAACTCGCTGAGCTCGTCAAGACTCTTGATTTCAGTGTTATAGCGGAATTCGGCCTTGGTTGCAGAGAACTGCAGGGCGATATCCGCGTCGAATAGCTCAAAGTCCGGGTGGCTGCGGAGCTGACCGCCCCAGCCTTCGGCTTTGTCAAATACCGTAACGCCGAATTTCTTTTGAGCGAGGTGCAAAGCACAGGAAAGACCTGCCATGCCTGCGCCGATAACGGCTATTTTCTCGCTCTTGGGAGGAAGTGCGTAGGAGTCGGCCTTGCGGGATTTTACATAAGTGAGGCATGCCTCCTCGATTTTGCCCACGGCAACGGGCTCGTCACCGGTGGCACAGCGCTGACATGCGCCCTCACAGGGACGGGGACAGATCTTGGAAACCACCACGGGGAAAACTACGGCGCTGCGCAGAGCTTTATAGGCAGCTGACCATTTGCCGTTGGCGGCCTTATCAAGAAAATTGCGCAGGTCGAGATGGAAGGGGCAGGCGAAGGAGCAGGAGGCGGGCTCGCCGTTAAAACATCGTTCGGTTAATACTGTTGCTTCTTCCTGATTCATAAAGAAGATACCTCCTTTTAAGGTAAAAGTACGCAGGTGGAAATAGGAGATAAGCAGGGTATGATGGCATACCCTGCTTATCGTTAACTTAGAAACTTGATTAAGAAGCTTTCCTATTCAGCCAATCACAGGGGGTTAGCCTTGATGAGGTCGAGCTCTTCGTTGAGTTCGGAGCCCAGCCAATAGGGTTCGGGAGTGAGATCCTCGCCGCGAGCCTTCTTGTCCATAGCTTCCTTGACCTTCTCGGGAGTTGCGGGCAGAGCGTAGATACGAACGCCGGCAGCGTTGTTGATGGCGTTGATAACAGCCATGTGACCGGAGCTCTGGAAGCACTCGGAGCAACCAGCGGAGCCCTGGGGGCCGAGAGGTCTGGGACGCTCGAGGTAGAGAACGTTGAAGTCGTCGGGGATAGCATCGATGGTGGGAATACCGGAACCAGCGATGGTGTTGAACTTCTTGGTCTGCTCGTAGTCCTCACTGAGAGCGAAGCCGATGGAGTGAGAGAGACCGCCGTATGCCTGACCGTCAACAGCCAGCTTGTTGCCGACTACGCCGACGTCGCAGGCGCAGGTGTACTTGAGAACGGTGGTCTTGCCGTTGTCGTCAACCTCAACAAGGCAGGTGTTAACAGCGTACATGAACTCAGCGTCCTTGTCGCCTTCACCGGTGTTGGGATCGAGTCCGGGAGGCAGGCCCAGACCGAACTGGTCGTAGTGACCAATGTACTTGGTGGGGATACCCTCGGCTACCATCTCGTCATAGGTACGGAAGGTGCCGTCGGCCTTGCGCATAGCATCCATCAGCTTGTTGCAGCCGTCGATGATAGCGTTACCGGTCATGTAGTGCTGGCGGCTTGCGGCGGAGAGGCCGGAGTCGGGGCACAGAGGACGCTCGTTCATAACGAGGCGAACCTGGGAAGCCTTGATGCCGAGGGGCTCAAGAGCCTTAACGGTGTGGGTGAGAGCGCCGATATCGCCGCCCTGACCGACATCTTCCCAAGTGTTGTAGTTGGTGATGGTGCCGTCGGGATTGAGCTCGATAGCGCAGTCGGAAGAATCGATGAAGCCGATGGTGCACAGGAAGCCGCCGAGGGAGATACCAACGCCGGTCTTTCTGCCTTCTGCCTTGCCCTGCTCAGCAAGAGCCTTGTACTCATCGTAGTAGGGCTTGATCATCTCAAGCAGCTGGGGATAGGGATGAGCCTTGTAGGGACGGCTGTTGATGGTCATAGAACCTTCGCGAGCGCAGTTCTTGTAACGGAACTCCCAGGGATCCATGCCGATCTCCTCGGCTGCCATGTCGATGAGAGCCTCGGTGGTGGTGTAGATCTGGGGAGCGCCGAAGCCGCGGTATGCGGTGTTGAAAGCGTGGTTGGTAGCAACGCCACGAACCAGACCCTTGAAGTTGGGAACGTTGTAGCCGTGGAAGCCAACGCTTACGAGGTTGTTGAAGATCTTACCTGCAACAACTGCGTATGCACCGTGGTCAAGACCGCAGTCGTACTCAGCAGCGATGATGTTGCCTTCGTCGTCGATAGCGAGCTTACCGTTGGTGTAGGTAGCAGAACGCTTACCGGTCATGTGGTTGAACTCATCCCAGCTCAGCTCGAGAGAGCAGGGGCAGCCCAGAGTCAGGGTAGCCAGTGCGCAGAGAACGTAGGTGTTGGGAGTGATAGCGTAACCGAAAGCAGCGCCGGTGGGGTTCTGGATCATGCGGATGTTCTCCTTGGGATAGTTAAGACCAAGGGAGATAGTGTCGATACACTCGGTGATAGCCTGAACCTTGCACTGGAGAGTGAGCATTCCGTCGGGATCGAAGTAAGAGAGAACGCTGTCGGACTCGATGGGCAGGTGGGGCTCATGCTGAGAGTGGAAGCTGCCGCCAACTACATGAGGAGCATCCTCGAAGATCTCGTCGGGATCGGTGCCCTTGAATACGGGCTGAGTCATGTAGAAGTTGGGCATTGCGTCGAAGAGCTGAACAGCATTGGGAGCTGCAGCCTCGGGCAGAGTGGTGTAAGCGGGCAGGGGCTCGAGCTCCTGCTTAACCAGCTTAGCAGCTGCGCGAGCGTGCTCGCGGGTGTCAGCGCAGACAACAGCGACTACGTCGCCCTTACGGAGAACCTTCTCGCCGCAGATAACGGGGAATACGGTGAGAGCGTTACCCTTCTGACGGGGAACGATAGCGGGAACTTCCATGTTGTTGTCGCCGGGGACGTCCTTAGCAGTGAGAACCTTGATAACGCCTTCAGCCTTCTCAGCCTCGGTAGTATCAATGTTGATGATCTTTGCGTGGATAGCGTCGGAGAGAACAACTGCCAGGTGAACGGTGCCTTCGGGAGCCTGCATGATAACGTCGTTACCGTAGTCAGCTACGCCGAGAACCTTGGACAGAGCAGCGGGACGGGGATGGTTGGAACCATAGATGTCCTTCTCGCCGTCGAAATCGTAGGTGATGTCAGCCATGGTCTTTTCGCCGCGCATAACAGCAGCAGCAGCCATAACAGCGTCTACGATGGGCTTGTAGCCGGTGCAGCGGCAAACGTTCTTGTGAACGCGGAACCACTCGCGAACTTCCTCACGGGTGGGGTTGGGGTTGGTCTGGAGCAGACCGTAAGCGGAAACGATGAAGCCGGGGGTGCAGAAGCCGCACTGTACGCCGCCGTAGGTGATCCATGCCTGCTGGAGGGGATGGAGGTTGGCAGCGGTGCCGAGGGCCTCGATGGTGATGATCTTGGAGTGCTCTTCAACGGTCTTCATCTTCTTGGTGCAGGAGCGGATAACCTCGCCATTGTAAAGAATGGAGCAGGCGCCGCAGACACCAACGCCGCAGCCTACCTTAACACCGGTAAGACCCATGCGGCGAAGCACGGTTGCAAGAGTGTCCTTCTCGGGGTCATAGACTACGGGTCTTTCAACGCCGTTAATGTCTATGCGCATTCTCTGAAGATTCATTATTTGTCTCCTTTCCGTATTCTTTGAGTACGTTGGGTATTTTTAATAAACATAGTTACTCAATATAAAGTATTATAATATGAAATGAAATTATGTGCAATATCAAATCGATATTTTTTAAGCTTACAGAACTGAAAAATCTCCCCGAAAATCGTAAAAAACGGCACTTTTGAGGGGCGGAAAAGGCAAAACAGAAAGTGAACATATTCACATTTTGCGGATTGACGGAAACACGGTCAGGGTATATAATTCCAAGCGTATCTCATGGCGTGAAAGGAACAGAGAAAAATGAAAAAAGGGGAAATGAAGGGTAATATCCTTCTTATTATAACCGCGCTTATTTGGGGCAGCGCCTTTGTTGCCCAAAGCG
>JAFXFT010000102.1 GCA_017513385.1 Oscillospiraceae bacterium
CCCAATGCCGCTAACCGTGCCAAAAAGCCGGAGAACCTGCGAGATGTGCCGCGCTATATCAAAGATCTGATAGTGCCGACCATTTCGCGCCTGTTCTACATATTCCGCCTTGTTTGGGACACAAAAAAATCACTGCTTTTCCTGCAGTTGTTTATGTCAATTTTCAACGGTGTTGCACCCGTAGTTGGTTCGCTTATTTCTGCGGAGATACTCAATAAGCTTGCTCAGGTGTATTCCGGTGTTGCAATGGCGTTCTCAGTTATTACTGTCCTGCTTGTAGCACAGTTTGCGTATATGATACTGCAGAACCTTATTAACCAGATAAATAACCTGGTAACCGGTCTTGCAGGCGAGCAGGTAGCAAACCACGTAAAAATGAAGATAATGGCAAAGGCTAAGAGCATAGACATGGTCAGTTATGATATGCCCGAGTTCTATACCAAGATGGAAAATGCCAACAGGGAAGCAGGTATGCGTCCCATGCAGGTAATGAACCAGACCTTTACCATCATCAGTGCTGTTATCAATATTGCCAGCTATATCGTTGTCCTTGCTGCTGTAAACGCTGTGGCTCCGCTGCTTATTATCATAGTTGCAGTGCCGCAGACTATCATCAACTTCTACCTTGGTCGCAAGAATGTTGACTATATGTTCCGCAGCTCCAAGACTCGCCGCCAGATGGATTATTATTCACAGACTGTGGTTAACAAGGATATGGCCAAGGAGATTCGTATGCTGGGTCTTGGCGATACTTTCGTGGGAAAATACGCCAATGCCTTCCGCGAGTATTATACCGGTCTCAAGAAGCTTCGCTATAAAGCCGCTATACTGAACCTTACCATGGTTGTGGTTACCAATGCGGTCTATTGTATGCTGTATATCTCGCTGGCACGCGGCGTTTTCGACGGTCTGTATGAAGTTGGTAGCTTTGCGCTTTATACCGGTGCTATTACAAGTATCGGTTCCGGCGTAAACTCCTTGATAAATACATTGGCGAATATTTATGAAAGCACGCTCTTTATAAATAACCTTAAATCTTTCCTTGAGGAAGAACCCCATATTGTTCCGCTGCTTGAGGAGAGCGTACCAGTTGAGCACCATATTTCCCATCGTATCGAGTTTGAAAATGTATATTTCCGTTATCCTGGTACAAAGCGTGACGTTATAAAGAACATGAGCTTCGTTATTGAGCCCGGCGATGCAATTGTTATCGTTGGTCTTAACGGCGCAGGTAAGACGACTCTTATCAAGCTGCTCATGCGTCTTTATGACCCCAGCGAGGGACGTATACTGCTTGATGGACGCGACATTCGCGAGTACGATCCGGAAGACTTGTATTCCATATTTGGTGTTGTATTTCAGGACTTCGGCAAGTACGCCGTAACGGTTTCCGAGAATATCGAGTTCGGTGATATTGATAAAAACTCCGGTTTTGCTGCTGTTCAGGACGCAGCAGAGCAGAGTGGCGCCGATGTATTCATCGAAAAGTTGCCAAAGAGCTACGATACTCCTCTTATGCGTTACTTCGAGGCCGATGGCATAGAACTGTCCATTGGCCAGTGGCAGAAGTTGAGTATTGCCAGAGCATTCTACAGCGACTCGGATATTTTGATACTTGACGAGCCTACTGCATCTCTTGACCCCATGGCAGAGCAGGAGATTTTCAACCGCTTCAACAGCCTAAGAAAAGGGAAGACCAGTATCTTTATTTCTCACCGTCTTTCCAGCGCTACTACTGCCGATAAGATTCTCGTTATTGAAGACGGTCAGCTGATAGAGCAGGGAAGCCACCAGCAGCTTATGCGTGACGGTGGCCGTTACAGTGAGCTGTTCACTACACAGGCAGCCCACTACATTGAAAATATGGGTGACTCAATTCCAGCGATGAGCAGACCGCCGATGGGAGCATTCCCAATGGGTAATATGCCTGCCGGAATGCCACCGATGGGTGGAATGCCGCCAATGGGTAAGATGCCTGAAGGTATGCCCCAGATGGGCAAAATGCCCGAAGGTGCATTTATCCCCAAGGAATAATAAAGTTATTTACATTTATGAAAATTCTCTTGAATAATTTTTCTAATGTAGTATAATATTGGTAACTTATTAAAAAAACTTTTTAGGAGGTTAACTATGGAAAATCTGCAGGGCAAAACCGCGTTTATTACCGGCGGCGCAAGTGGTCTGGGTCTCGGCATCGCCAAGGCCTGTGCTAAGGAAGGCATGAATGTTGTTCTTGCTGATATGCGTCAGGAAGCTATCGATGAGGCTCTTGTTATCTTTAAGGAAAACAACTGGCCTGCTATCGGCGTATGCCTGAACGTAGCTGACCGTGAAGCTTATGTCGCTGCTGCTGATGCAGCTGAGGCAGCTTTCGGCAAGATCCATATTCTCGTAAACAATGCCGGTCTCGGCGTTCCCGAAGGCAAGGTTTGGGAAGACAGCTATGAGATCATTGACCTCGCTATTGACGTTAACTACAAGGGCGTTCTCAATGGTATCAAGACCATTCTGCCTCGTATCCTCGCTCACGGCGAGGGCGGTCACGTAGTCAGCACCGCTTCCAAGGCAGCTCTTGTTCCCGTTCCCGGCTTCACTCTGTACAACTCCCTTAAGATGGCTGTTGTTACCGTTATGGAAACTTTGGCTACCGACCTTCAGGGCACCAACGTTGGCTCCAGCGTATTCTGCCCCGGTCCCTTCGTAACCAACCTCGGCGCTTCCACTGGTGCTGTTATGAAGAGCATGGGCGTTGAAGTTAAGGCTCCCGCTCCTCCCAAGGCACCCGAGAAGAAGGACGACGCTCCTCCTCCTCCTCCCCCCAAGATGGACATCGACTTCAGCAAGATCATGCGCTCTCCCGACGAGGCCGGTGCTCGCGTTCTCCGCGGCATCAAGCGCAACGACATTTATATCTTCTCTCACGTCGACTTCAAGGGCGGCTGGGTAGCTCGTGCAGAAGCTATCGCTAAGGGCTTCCCCGATGAGCCCCTCAACCCCGACTTCAAGAAGGTCTTCAGTGTACTCGCATACAACCCCGTATTCGAGAGACAGACTCAGGTTCCTGCTTGGGAAGAGTAATTCTTCAAATTTTAAAGGCTGCAGCTTTTGCTGCAGCCTTTTCTTTTAGAAAGGATATATGCTATGGCTTATACTGAGGCTGCCAAAGCATTGGGCTTTACAAATGCTTTGACAATTAAAGCAGAACTGGTGCAATGCGAGGATGCGATTCGCGCACTCTGCGCACCCGATAAATGCGGCAATTACGGCTCAACGTGGATATGTCCACCAGGATGTGGCAGTATTGAGAGTTGTCGGGAGATAGTGGCCAGTTATGAAAACGCAATACTTGTGCAGAGCTTGAGCGAAAACGTAGATTATAGCAATGCCGAGGAAATGCTGAATATAACCAAGACCCATAATGAACTGGCGGCAGAGCTGTTCGATAAGATAAGAAAAGAGCAGGGAAGTGCTTATCTGCTAAC
>JAFXFT010000103.1 GCA_017513385.1 Oscillospiraceae bacterium
AACCTGTCTGCCGGTAACAGACTGTATAAGCTGCTTTTCAGCACCCTGGGGATAACGGGTTTTCTGAACTTTTATGCGGATATCGTTGCTTCCGTCATTAAGAAGCTCGCGCAGCTTCTTAATAGGCTCTTTCTTATTGTTTTCAATAACAAAAGTAGCATAAGGAAGATCGAAAAGCTTTACCAGCATACGAACACCGTTAAGAACCTCATCGGGATGCTCGAGCATGATTCTGTGGTCAGCGGTTATGTAGGGTTCGCACTCAGCTGCATTGATAATGATATTATCAACCTTGCCAAGACCGCTGGAAATCTTTACAGCGGTGGGGAAGGCAGCGCCGCCCATACCTACGATACCTGCATTGCGAACTATTTCAGTAAGCGCCTTGGGATCGGCCTCAACCGCTGCAGTGTGAGGTACAACACTGGGATCAAGGGTATCCTGCATGTCATTATCAATTACTATAGTAAGAACCATCTTGCCGTTTGCGTGCAGTCGGGGCTCGATGGCAGAAACCGTACCGGAAACGCTGGCGTGTACATCTGCAGAAACAGCAGAGGGAGCCTTAGCTATAAGCTGACCGAAATTAACATGGTCGCCTACACTTACAACAGGCTCACAGGGCGCACCGATATGGAGCACTACGGGCATAAATACCTGTTCGGGAGCGGGAAGTACCTGAATGGGGCAGTGCTCACTGAGAGACTTGCCTTCATACGGGTGTACGCCGCCGAAAAACTTGTGAGACATTCCAACACCTCTTCTTCGAGTAATTATAGCAGAAAATATATAAATATAAGGCAAAAACAATTGTAATCGCCTAAATATATCACAAAATAATATGTATGTCTACAAAAAACTGAACAAATTCAGTATTTATTTTTTGTTGACTGAAAGTGCAAAATCAATTGTACTGTATAAGTTTTTTTAGGACTAAAACCGTTAAGAAAAACCTTTCTATTTAAATATCCGATTACTTATAATTTCTTTGCATTAATTAGTAAACTATGTTATTATATAATAGAAATAGTATGGGATAGTGTTGTTTAAATATCCTTTACATTTCAGATATATTATCATTACTGGTGATCGCATGATAATCAAAGGCGCTTCTATAGTTGTCAACTGCCTGCTTGAGCAGGGCGTCGACACTGTTTTCGGATACCCCGGCGTAAGCATACTTGAGGTATACGATGAGCTCTACAAAAGCAAAAAATCAATACGTCATATACTTTCTGCCCACGAACAGGGCGCTGCCCATGCAGCTGATGGCTATGCACGTTCCACCGGTAAGGTTGGAGTTTGTCTTGCAACCTCCGGTCCCGGTGCCACAAACCTTGTAACCGGTATTGCAGCTGCTTTCATGGATTCTTCTCCGGTTGTGTTCATAACCTGCAATGTCGATGATGACCTGCTGGGACGTGATGCATTTCAGGAAGTTGATATTGTCGGTATTTCAATGCCCATAACCAAGTGTAGCTATCTTATTGATAGTCCGGGTGAGATTGCAGAAACAATGCGTGAAGCTTTTGCCATTGCAGCCGGAGGCAGACCCGGACCTGTTCTTATAGATATTACCCATAACGCAACAGCCGCTAAAGCGGAATATGAGTTCATTCCAAGTACGGAACATATAAATCGCGGCAGGATTTCGCGTATACACAGACGAGGAGATATGGGACTGCGCCGTGAAGAATTCCGTTCAGATGATATAAAGCTCCTTGCGGAAATGATTGCATCAGCTGAGAAGCCGCTTATATTGGCCGGAGGTGGCGTTGTTCGTTCCGGTGCATCGGCGTCGCTTGAGACCTTCGTCGTAAAGCGTAATATACCCGTGGTTTCAACCCTTATGGGCAGCGGTGTAATGCATGACACGGATCCGCTGTATTTCGGTATGGCAGGCAGCTACGGCTGTCCCGAGGCTAATTATGCAGTACAAAGCTGCGATATGCTTATTGCTGTCGGTGTACGTTTTTCCGACAGATTGACCGGTAAAACCGAGTATTTCGCGCCAAACGCCAAAATCGTACACATCGATATCGACCGTTCGGAAATAGATAAGAATATAGAGAGTATGCATCATGTTATAGGTGATGCGGGCGAAATAATAGAAAGTCTTTCTGCTATTTGCGGCGAGCCCAAGGTATCCGAGGAGTGGCTCAGCGAGCTCCGTTCTCTTAAAGCCAAGCAGTCCGAGAACTATAGTTTCCCCGAAAATATAATCCGCACAGTTAACAGACTCTGCCCTGAAGCACTTATTGCAACAGATGTAGGCCAGCACCAGATTTGGACATGCCGCAGTTTTGATTTCTCGTATCCTGGTCAGCTCATTACCAGCGGAGGATACGGTGCAATGGGCTTTGGTCTAGGTGCTGCATTGGGCGCTAAAGCAGGCAATCCGGATAGAACAGTTATACATATTACCGGTGACGGAAGCTTCGGCATGAATCTCACAGAGCTGGCAACCGAAGTGCGAGAAAAGCTGCCGGTTATAACCGTAGTGTTCAATAACTCCGCGCTTGGTCTTGTGCGGCAGAATCAGCGTCTCTATTACGGACGCCGCTATTCGCAGACTACTCTAAGCGCACCTGTCGATTATCTTGGTCTTGCAGCAGCTTTCGGTATAAAAGCGCTGCGCGCCGGCAATCTCGAGCAGTTTGAAGATGCACTCATAAAGCTTCTCAGCTCCGGAAAAGGCGGCATAATCGACTGTACAATTGATAAAGACGAATACATCAGACCTATGCTCAATAAAGG
>JAFXFT010000009.1 GCA_017513385.1 Oscillospiraceae bacterium
ATAAAGGAAGTAGTTTTCATTATCGAGGGCGAGGGTGCGTTTTCCCGCCTGAAGTTTGAAAGCGGAGTCCACCGCGTCCAGCGTGTGCCGGACACCGAAACCGGAGGCCGTATCCATACCTCCACCGTTACCGTGGCAGTTCTGCCCGAAGCCGAGGATGTGGAACTGGAGATAAACCCCGGCGACCTGCAGATAGATACCTACCGTGCCTCCGGCGCGGGAGGTCAGCACGTAAATAAGACAGAAAGCGCTATACGCATTACCCACCTGCCCACAGGGCTGGTGGTTGAATGCCAGGACGAGCGCAGCCAATATAAGAATAAGGACAGAGCGATGAAGATTCTCCGCTCCAAGCTTTATGAGATGGAGCAGGAGAAGCAGAATGCCGAGATAGCTGCCCAGCGTAAAAGTCAGGTGGGAACAGGTATGCGCAACGAGCGTATCCGCACCTATAACTTCCCGCAGGGACGAGTTACCGACCATCGCATAGGACTTACACTTTATAAAATCGATGCAATAATGAACGGTGACATCGATGAGATAGTCGATGCGCTTATCACCGCCGATCAGGCGGAAAAACTTCGGATAAACGAGGAAGGCTGAAAGTGAATACTGAATATCTTTCGGTAAAAGATGCCGGCAGCGAAGTGGCTCTTCAGCGCGCGGCTGACATAATAAGCAGCGGCGGTCTGGTGGCTATTCCTACCGAAACAGTGTACGGTCTTGGTGCGTCTGCACTCATAGACGAGGCTGTGGCGAAAATATTCGAAGTTAAGGGCAGACCTCAGGATAATCCGCTGATTATCCACGTTCACGGAGCCGAGGCTCTTGAGAAGTGGTGCAGCGAAGTGCCCGAGGAGGCATACACGCTGGCGGAAAAATTCTGGCCGGGCCCTCTTACCATGGTTCTCAAAAAGAAACCCTGCGTGCCCGATAGGGTAACGGCAGGCATGGATACCGTAGGTGTGCGCTGCCCCGACCACCCCGCGACCCTGCGTATAATCGAGCTGGCGGGCGTTCCTATCGCAGCCCCCAGCGCAAATATATCCGGAAAACCCAGCCCCACCACCGCGCAGCATGTGCGCCATGATATTGACGGCATGGTGGAGGCCATAGTGGACGGCGGAGACTGCCGCGTAGGACTTGAGTCCACCATAATTGATCTTAGCGTAAGCCCTCCGCGCCTGCTTAGACCCGGCGGAGTTAGCATTGAACAGCTGCGGGAAGTGCTCGGTGAAGTCAGCGTTGATGCGGCCGTTTACCGCAAGCTGGAAGCAGGGGAGCAGCCCAAGGCTCCCGGCATGAAATACCGCCACTATTCGCCCCGCGCGAAGGTGACTATACTCGACGGAACGGCGGATAACGTGGCAGCCTACGTCAACGCAAACTGCGGCCCGCGCACGGCGGTTCTCTGCTTTGACGGAGAAGAGGCGTTGTTCAATGCGCCAGTGTGCCTTTCCTACGGCGACCCCGAAAAGCCGGAAACACTGGCTGAAAAACTGTTTGCCTGCCTGCGTGAGCTGGACAGGGAGGACATAGACGAGATATATTCCCGCTGCCCGCCTAAGGACGGTGTAGGTCTTGCGGTATATAACCGACTGAGCAAAGCGGCAGGGAATACCGTCATAGAGGTGTAAGCATGAAAATAATAGGCATAACCGGCGGCACCGGCGCGGGCAAGACTACCGCACTTGAGGTGCTGGCAGGTATGGGTGTAAGAATAATAGACTGCGACGCGGTTTACCACGGCCTGCTGGAAAACAGCGTACCCATGCGCGAGGAGCTTTTCGCCGCATTCGGCGATATACT
Organism: Oscillospiraceae bacterium; assembly: GCA_017513385.1. Classification (GTDB taxonomy): domain Bacteria; phylum Bacillota; class Clostridia; order Oscillospirales; family Oscillospiraceae; genus RGIG6375. Next base: position 1,810 of record JAFXFT010000009.1, read on the forward strand.
CACCGATGGCAAAATAGACCGCAAGAAGCTGGGCAAGGTGGTTTTCGGTGACCCTGAAAAGCTTGAGCAGCTCAATAAAATAACTCATAAATACATAACCGCGGCCGTGCGCCTTGAACTGAAAAAAGAGGCCACAAGCGACGATTATGCCGCCGCAATAGACGCAATCGCGCTTATTGAAAGCGGCATCGGCGACCTCTGCGACGTGGTGGTGGGTATTACCGCACCCGAGAGCGTCAGAGTGCAGCGCCTTATAGCCCGCGAGGGCATCAGCGAGGAATACGCACTCATGCGTATCCGCGCCCAGAAAAGCGAAGAATGGTTCCGCGAAAACTGTGACCACACCCTTGAAAACGGGGGTAGCAGGGAGCAGTTCAGGGAGCTTTGTATAGAATACTTCTCAAAAATATTGGATGAATGATGGAGGCGAGTTGGATGAACATTTTTGAACGCATCGAATCCAACGTAAGATCTTACAGCAGAAGCTTTCCCGTCGTGTTCACTAAGGCAAAGATGTCCAAAATGTACGACGAGAACGGAAATGAGTATATAGACTTTTTCGACGGAGCAGGCGCTCTTAACTACGGCCATAACAACGATTTCATCAAGAGCCGCATAATCGAGTATATCGAAAGCGACGGCATCAGCCACGCCCTTGATATGTTCACCGGCGCAAAGGGCGAGTTCTTTACCTGCTTCGAGGAAAAAATACTCAAGCCCCGCGGCATGAATTATAAAATCATGTCCAGCGCACCCACAGGCACCAACGCAGTTGAAGCTGCACTGAAGCTGGCCCGCAAGAACACCGGACGCAACGGCGTGTTTGCATTTACCGGCTCTTTCCACGGCATGACTATTGGCAGCCTTTCCGTATCCAGCGGCAAGAGCATCAGAGCAGGTGCAGGTGAGCCCCTTTACGGCACCACATTTGTTCCTCATCCCAATACCTTCCCCGGTGACTGCATCGCCTATATGGAGAACATTATCACCGACGAGTATTCCGGCGTTGAGAAGCCCGCTGCAATTATCCTCGAGACCGTACAGGCCGAGGGCGGCGTTGTGGTTATGTCCGACCAGTTCCTGCGCGATCTGCGCGCATTCTGCGACAGACATGACATTATCATGATAATCGACGATATTCAGGTCGGCTGCGGCAGAACCGGTAAGTTCTTCTCCTTTGAGCGCGCCGGTATCATTCCCGATATGGTTACTCTTTCCAAGTCTATCAGCGGCTATGGTCTGCCCATGTCCCTTGTGCTTATAAAGCCCGAGCTTGACATCTTCAAGCCCGCCGAGCATAACGGCACCTTCCGCGGAAACCAAATGGCCTTCGTAGGTGCAAAGGCAGCTATCGAGTATCGCGAGCTGTATAAGCTTGAGGAAAAGACCGAAGAGAACGCAAAGATCGTTTCCGACTTCGTCAAGGAGCGCATTCTGCCCCTTAACGATAAGCTTGAGCATCGCGGTCTCGGTATGATCCAGGGTGTTGATTTCCGCCACGCTCAGGGCGACAAGGATATCGCAGGCATGGTAGCTCATGAGTGCTTCCTTAACGGACTTATCATTGAGCGAGCCGGCCCCAACGATTGCGTTGTAAAGATAATGCCCGCCCTTACCATTGAAAAGGACGAGCTGATGAAGGGTCTTGAGATAATCGAGGCCGCAGTTAAGAAATATATTTAACAGGAGGTTACCCGTTATGTCTATAAAGGACGAACTGTTCTATTCCCCCAAGAATGCATACGATCGCATGAGCGATGCTGAACTGGCTGAGTGCTATGCTTACGCCGAGGCTTATAAGAAGTATCTCACCGCTGCCAAGACCGAGCGTCTTGCTGTTACCGAGGCAATCAAGCTTGCCGAGGCAAAGGGTTTCAAGCCTTTCGAGTTCGGCAAGACCTACGCTCCCGGCGACAAGGTATATGACAATAATCGCGGCAAAGCTCTCACTCTTGCAGTTATCGGCAAGAAGCCCATGAGCGAGGGCATGAACATTGCCGGTGCTCACGTTGATGCTCCCCGTATCGACCTGAAGCAGATGCCCCTCTATGAGGACAGCCAGATGGCTTTCTTCAAGACCCACTACTACGGCGGCATCAGAAAGTACCAGTGGGTAACCATTCCTCTGGAGCTTCACGGCACTGTTGTAAAGAGCGACGGCAGCATAGTAAATATCTCCATCGGTGACGAGCCCGGCGATCCCCAGCTCATCATCTCCGACCTGCTGCCCCATCTGGCTGCAGACCAGAGCAAGAGAACTCTGGGCGAGGCCTTTGCCGGCGAGAGCCTGAATATTCTCATCGGCTCCGTTCCTGATAAGGAAGAGGGCTCTGACCGCGTTAAGCTGGCCATCATGAAGCTTCTCAACGAGAAGTACGGCATGATCGAGGAGGATTTCCTCTCTGCCGAGCTGGAAGCAGTTCCCGCATATCCCGCCCGTGACATCGGTCTTGACCGCAGCCTCATTGGCGGCTATGGACACGATGACCGTGTCTGCGCATACGCAGAGCTTGCTGCTATCATGGACATCGAGAACCCCGAAAAGACCGCTGTCTGCCTGCTGGTAGATAAGGAAGAGGTTGGCTCTCAGGGCGTTTCCGGCATGATGAGCACTCAGTTTGACCACTTCGTTGAGGCTCTCTGCAAGAGCGAGGGTATCACCATCAACGATTGCTATGCCAATTCCGTTTGTCTTTCCGCAGACGTATGCAACGCCTACGACCCCAACTACCCCGAGGTTTCCGAGAAGCGCAATAACTGCCAGCTCAACTACGGCATCGGCATCATCAA
>JAFXFT010000104.1 GCA_017513385.1 Oscillospiraceae bacterium
GGGACTCAGCCGCCTCGCCGCGGATTACCAGTCCCTGCTGGAGAAGGCAAACGCAATTCACAGCGGATTCGAGGGCAGCCTTAACGTAGGCATGGCGGAAGGTCAGCTTATCTGCCCGCCCTATTCCGATGCACTGCAGAGCTTCCATGAGAAGTACTCCGATATAATGGTCAACCTTTCCAAACACAGCCTTGCTGAGCTGCTCAGTAAGCTGGAAACAGTGGAGCTTGACGTCGCCTTTGGCGCTACCTTCAACGTAAAGGACGAAGAGAAGTTCGAGTATCAGAAGGTTTCCAAAACAAAGAACTATCTTGTAGTTCCCGCAAACCACCATAATGTGGGAAAGGAAAAACTCAGCCTCGAAGATTTCGCTGACGATACCTATCTTTCTCTGTCCGAGTCCGAATCCCAGTTCATCATGCGCGCCGCCAGCCAGCGCATAAGCGGCATGGTGAGCCGCAAAACGCTGGTTGCCCCCGATATCGGTACGCTGGCGCTGTGGTTGGAGGCAGGCTACGGTATCTTCACCCTCAACGGCAACCATGCCCTGCGCAATAATCCCAACCTGCGCTTTTTGGATATGCCGGAGCTGGGCGAGACTACTGAGATCATCATGTGGAAGCGCGGCACGAAAAACCCCACGGTGGAAATGTTCCGCGAGCAGTTCCCGGAAATTGAATAAAAATTACACCTGCCGAAGTCTTGTGCTGCGGCAGGTGTTTTATCACCAGCGAATAATGGTATCGGTTTTGAAATCATAGATGAAGGAAGAGTCATAGCTTTCGAAGCTGTGAGTATTGATATTAATGAGCAGACCCTTGCTGCCGAAATCCTTTATGTCTTTTTCGTCGATATAATGTGAGATATCAGCGAAATAATGCAGAAGCTTTTTCGTGCCGAAATAGGGTGAGTCATATTTTTGTACTCCAAGCGAGTTGTCCCATGTGTCATAAGAGGATATTGTCCAGTTCCTTGACCTCACATACTTGTATTCACCGTCTGCCTCAGCTTTCGTGAATTCCGCGTCCAGTCGGGAAATCAGGTCGGGCGTTACATCGTCAGCCATAGCTCCGAGCAATTCATACAAATGGTACTCTATTGATTCCAGATCATCGAAAGGATAATTATCCTCGATCACCTTTGTTTCCGGGTCATCCCATATAAGCTTTCCATCCGAACTGAGTTCATTTACGCAGAATGGGGAGAAAACAAGATAATTCTTGCCGGATCTATAGCCGAGCAGCAGATATTCTGCATCAACATTCAAATTGTCCAGTACGGTGATGCCATTTTCGTCTGTTAGCGCTTCGAATAGTATTTCTGTGGCCTCATCCATGCCCCGGATTATCTTGTTGGGAGTTGCAGTGTATAGCTTATAGCTGCTGCCCTCTTTTTCGACAGTTTCGAAGTACTCGGGAGGATCCGCCACTATAGCGAGCTCGCTGCAATACAGGGCAATGGAGAAGTTATCGGTGATGCCATTCAGTTCTTCACAAGTCCACACCTTGCTGCTGCCGCAGGAGCATAAAAGCAGAAGCAGAACAGAGCATAGAATGAGAAAAAACTTTTTCATAGCGCAACCTCCTTTGTGAAATGACGGTAAAAACGATCGTGAGGTAAAATTACGGGTTAAGCTTCTCCTATGAGGAGAAGCTGGCGGCGAAGCCGACTGATGAGGTGGACAAATCAGCACAGCGGGGAAGATTAGCAGTAAATACTTGCATACATCTAACACCTCATCCACCGCTGGCGCGGTCCCCCTTCTCCTCAAGGAGAAGGTTAAATACCTATTTCACAACTTCTTAACAAGCTCACGCATGCTGGACTCGATGTCCTTGCCGGAGCAATCAACGGTGAGGTCGGCGTACTTTTCATAAAGAGGTACACGCTCGTTGTAAGCGTCCAGCAGGGTGTTGCCCGAGCGGAGGACTATGCCGCGGGTGGTTATATTGGTAATGCGGCGTTCGACCTCCTCGTAGGGCAGGGCGATATATACCGCGCGACCGTTCTTCTTGAGGGCGGCCATGGCCTTGTCGGAATAAACCGCGCTGCCGCCGGTGGCAACGATGGAGTTGGTAAACTCCAAAGAGGACAAAACTTCCTCCTCCACGCGCAGGAATGCGTCGATGCCGTCGTTATCTATAATATCCTGCAGCAGGCGGCCTGTGCGCTGCTGAATGATTATGTCTGTGTCAACAAAGTCCATACCCAGTGCCTTTGCCAGCAGAACTCCGATGGTGCTCTTGCCCGCGCCGGGCATACCGATGAGAATGATGTTTTTTGTGTTTTCCATGTCAAACCTACCGAATGAAGTAATTATGTGTCTATTATAATTGAAAATTCAATAGTATTCAATAGGGTGAAAAAACGGAGGATAGCCTGAGCTATCCTCCGAATCTTTTTTACTGAGCGACGCAGCTCAGGGTGGTGTAGCCGGCTGCGGTGACAACCTCGGTGAGAGCGCTGTCGGCAACGTCAGCGGCGAGGGTGACGGTAGCGGTCTTGTCCTCCAGGGACATCTCTACCTTGCTTACGCCCTCAACGCCTTCAAGAGCCTTCTGGACGCGACCGGTGCAGTGGTTGCACATCATGCCATCGATAGTCATAACCTTGATCATGTCTTTTACCTCCGTTTTTTCATTGATTTTGTTGTTATCCGAGAAGTCGGACAGAATGTCCGGCAGGGGGATCATTTTTGCTTTCGAGTCCTTTTTGCCCGAGTGCATTTTGAAGAAATTCAGCCGCAGCGCGTTGGTGACAACGCAGAAGCTGGAAAGGCTCATGGCGGCGGCGCCGAACATGGGGTTCAGCTCCAGCCCGAAAACAGGAATGAGCACACCTGCGGCAATGGGAATGCCGATGCAGTTATAGAAGAATGCCCAGAAAAGGTTCTCGCGAATGTTCTTGAGTACCTGGCGGGAAAGGCGGATCGCGGCGGGAACGTCCAGCAGGTTGGAACGCATAAGCACAACGTCTGCCGCGTCAAGGGCAACGTCTGCGCCTGCGCCGATGGCAATGCCTATGTCGGCGCGGGTGAGTGCGGGCGCGTCATTTATGCCGTCGCCTACCATGGTGACCTTGCCATATTCGGAAAGCCTGCGGACTACGGATTCCTTGTCGTTGGGAAGAACGTCGGCTATGACCGCGTCAATGCCGGTCTGAGCCGCTATTGCGTTTGCGGTGCGGCGGTTGTCGCCGGTGAGCATAACGGTGTGTACACCCATGTTTTTCAGCGCCTGAACAGCTGCCGCACTGTCGGGCTTGACTACGTCGGCAACGGCGATTATGCCCAGCAAATGTCCGTCAAGAGCGAAGAACAGGGGAGTTTTACCCGCCTCAGCGAGCGTCTCACCGACATTGCGCATGTCGGGGGTTATAATGCCATTTTCGCTCATCAATGCAGCGTTGCCGCCGATTGCGACCTTACCGTCAACAGTTCCGCGAACACCGTGACCGGGCATGGCGGAGAAGCCGTCTGCGGCGGTGTATTCCAAAGCCTGCTCCTGTGCGTACTCAATAACGGCGCGGGCGAGGGGATGCTCGCTCTTTTCCTCAAGCGCTGCCGCTGCGCAAAGCAGCTGGGCTTCGGTGACACCCGCTGCGGGGCGAATGTCGGTGACCTTGGGATTGCCTTCGGTCACTGTGCCGGTCTTGTCGAGCACTACGATGTGGGTCTTGCCGGTTGCCTCGAGGGATGCTGCGGTTTTGAAAAGCACACCGTTTTTTGCACCAAGACCGCTGCCCACCATGATGGCAACGGGGGTGGCGAGACCGAGCGCGCAGGGGCAGCTGATAACAAGCACGCTTATTGCGCGAGCCAGCGCGAAGCCGAATTCGCGACCTGCAATGAGCCAAACGATAAGGGTTACAAGGGCAATGCCTATAACCGTGGGAACGAATATGCCGGAAACCTTGTCGGCAATTTTTGCGATAGGTGCCTTGGTAGCGGCTGCGTTTTCAACCATCTCGATGATTTGGCTGAGAGTGGTATCGCTGCCTACACGGGTTGCCTGACAGGTGATGAAACCGTTCTGATTAAGGGTAGCGGCGCTTACGCTGCTGCCGGGAGCCTTGTCCACGGGAATGCTCTCGCCGGTGAGGGCGGCTTCATTTACCGCACTTTCGCCTTCGATAACAACACCGTCCAC
>JAFXFT010000105.1 GCA_017513385.1 Oscillospiraceae bacterium
CAAAGCAATCGAAACGCAACCACACTCCACATAAGGTACGAATACTTTTTCGGAGCTTTGGACAGCGCTAGGCGTACAATCAAAACAGCAATAATGATAATGCTCGCAACGGCGCTCATCTCCAGTATTTTTTCAAATACAGCGTTCATCTTCAGCCCTCCTTATGCTCGTCTATCATCCGCTTGAGTTCGGCGGCCTCCTCTTCTGAAATAGTCTTTCCTCCAAGAAAAGCTGCCATAAAGCTTGGCAGCGAGCCATCAAATGTGTGCTCGACAAAATGTTCGCTGGCGTAAGCCTGCACACTCTCTCGAGGAACAAGAGATGAAACAATCGTTGCCTCATTCTTTGCAAATCCCTTTTCACATAGTTTTTTTAATGTTGTGTAGGTGGTCGGCTTCTTCCATCCCAGCCGCTGATTGCAAAGCTCTACAAGCTTACCGGACTGCACCGGCTCATTATCCCATACTACGCTCATAAAGCGATAATCGCTTTCACACAGTTTTAAATCCATCTAATCCGCCTCCTTGATTGGTAATCGCAAACCTTGTATTTAGTTTATAGTTACCAACCATTTTTGTCAATATATAAATTCAACAATTTTCAATATTTTACCAGTTTCGTCAACTTTTATTACATTAATATGTCATTGTAAGCTTATATCTTGACAAGTCCCCTACTTTGCCGTACACTGCAATACTAAAACAAAGGAGGATACATTATGGAAAAGTTTGTACCTTATGAAAAGCTATCTCCCAAGAAGAAAAAGGAAATAGACCGTCAGAAGCGCGGAAGCTGGTATGGCATCAATCCTGTTACCCGCAAGCCGCCCAACTCCAAGGCATATAATAGACGAAAGGCACGCAAGGTGGATGATTATCCGACTCGCGTGCCTTTTTGATTATTATTTCTTTTCCTTATTCTTTTTTACAGGTTCTGTTGCCGGAGGCTTCATAACAAGAATATTGGCCTCTTCGTCAAGCTCTGTAACATCCAAATATATTGCTGTTTCTGCGGGAAGATTCTTCTCCTCCAAGCGGCGGCGAACCGCCTTTTTGAAGAAGTAATAGATTACTGCGAATACCGGTACACCACATACCATGCCTACGAAGCCGAACAGACCACCGCTGAGAAGAATGGCAAAAACGACCCAAAAGCTGGAAAGATTAGTCTTGTCGCCAAGAATCTTGGGGCCGAGGATATGTCCGTCAAAGGTCTGCAGAACGATGCAGAAAATTACGAAGACAAGACACATCATGGGGCTTTCAAGAAGTACAATAAATGCGCAAGGTATTGCACCAAAGTAAGGTCCGAAGAACGGAACAACATTGGTTACACCTACTACAACGCTTACCAAAGCTGCATAAGGCATGTTTACAGCAGCGGTAAAAATACCACAGAGAACGCCTATGATAGCAGAGTCAAGAATCTTGCCAATGAAGAAACCGGCAAACATCTCGTCAGCCTTACGGAAGGCTTCCAGAATACCGTTGGCGCGCTTGGGGCGCATGAAGCAGAAAGAAACCTTCTTTGCCTGTGCGCAGAACTTTTCCTTACTGAAAAGTACATAAACGGAAACGATAATACCGATACAGAAGTTGAACAGTGCCATAACCACATTTTTAAGACCACTGGTAACACTGATAATTATCGTATCAAGACGTGTAAGAACACTTCCCTGCAGCCAATCAGCAAGATAATTAAGGACTTGGCTGAGCATACTGCTCATAGAGTTCCCCATATCAGGATTCTCGGAAAGGTATTTATCAGCCCACTGCACAACTACCTCAATGTACTTATCTATACTGAGTACAAGCTTCTCAACACTCTGATAAAGCTGAGGCAGAACCAGCATTACCATTCCTGCAACAACAATGATAAGGAACAGTATCATTGCAATAATTCCGATAACGCGGGCAAACGAAAACACTTTCTTTTCATCGTCCTTAAACAGTTTCTTTGCCCATGGACGAAGAATACTGCGTTCAAGGGCATTAAGTCCCGGACGCAGCAGATATGCCAGAACAACACCGATTATAACAGGGCTGAGTGAGGACTGAATTTTCTTAAGTATATTGTGAAATTCGCTCCAGTTATTGATTATAAAAAAGAAAATAACACTGCAGGCAACAACGCAAAACGCAGTTACACCCCAGTACAGATATTTTTTATCCCAACGAAAATTTTTCAATATGCTCCTCCATTCCGCCGCTATGTGCGGCACAAACAGGAATGAATATCCCGTGGCGATGCAGGGTGTTTTAACGTGGCAATTTTAAACTATCTCTTTATACATAGCAGGCGCATCGCTCTTTGCAGCGTGCTCGCTGATTGCAACAACTTCAACCTTTACCGTCTTCTGACCGAAGCTTATTTCAATGACATCGCCGATCTTCACTTCATAGGAGGCACGGGCAACCTTACCATTTACCGCAACACGCTCATTATCACAGGCCTCATTGGCAACCGTGCGGCGCTTTATAAGTCTTGAAACCTTGAGATATTTATCCAGTCTCATGGGTTTCTCCTTTCCGTATTACTTATTACTGCAAAAGTGCCGCCTTTTCAGGCGGCACTTCTTAGAAACGCATTATTCAGCGACAGCATCCTTCAGAGCCTTGCCGGCCTTGAACTGAGGTACCTTGGAAGCAGGAATCTCGATCTGCTCGTTGGTTCTGGGATTGTGACCAACGCGGGCAGCTCTGGTCTTAACTTCAAAAGCGCCAAAGCCAACCAAGGAAACCTTCTCGCCGGCCTTCATGGTCTCAACGATGGTATCCAGGGTAGCTGCGATAACCTTGTCTGCATCCTTCTTGGAAACGCCGGTCTTAGCGGCAACTGCATTAATAAGTTCAGTCTTATTCATTGAAATGTTCCTCCCGATAATTTATCCTTAGACCCCGAGGGTCTTATTAACTCTTGTACATCATAATTTACCATATGTGCAGAGGTTCTGCAAGGCATTTTTGTGAAAATAAGCATTTTTTTATCTTATTTTCAAAAGTTTAGCAATCTTGTCTCCTTTGGGAACAAGCTCAAGCTCATCCTTAGTAATTGCACGAATTACAACTATCATTACCGCATATACGATGCATGCAAATATTATCGAAATACCCATGCACAGCACAAGACGCATTCCGCTTCCTGTTCCCACAACGGAACTGAGTCCGGTATAGGAAAGCCATGCTGCAGCACCCATTACGAGAGTTGCAATAACAGGTCTGACAAACACCTTGGTAAAGCTGGGGTGCTCTGGTACGCGCAGGCAGATAATTACTATATTAATTATGCTTATAACAAGGTAGCAGGCAACGCTGCTGAATGCAGCACCGCGTACGCCGATGGCTGCGTTGCCTATAAGGATCCAGTTTAGAGCGATTTTAACTACGCCGCCAATGGGCATTGTCCAAACAGGAACACGCTCATGACCGTAAGCCTGAAGAATGGCATTAGTCATCATAGTAAGGCATACAAAGAACGAGGCTATACCCAATATTGCCAACAATGCAGGACCCTGCTCGTTACTACCCGGATAAAGAACATTCATTATTGGCTCTGCCAGAACAGACATACCCAGTGCCATGGGCATACCCAGCAGTGCACAAAGCTTCAAGGCTGCACCGGTAACCTGAGAAGCGTCCTTATACTGCTTTCTGGCTATATATGTGCTGATGGCAGGAATTGCGCTTACGGTGAGGGGCACTACAAATGCAGAAGGAAGATTGAAAAGTGTCTGCACCTTGAAGTATACGCCGTAAAGGATGTTTGCCTCCTCGTAGGCAAGACCTGCACCAAACTGCAGGCGGTTGAGAATAAGCTTCGTATCGATAAGTGCGATAATATTAAGCACCGCTGAGCCTATGGTAACGGGAATACCTATCTTCAGCAGCTTTGCAAATATCGTTCCCCTGCCCTCCGGTACGTCCGGAACGGCGGTAGGAGCGGCAGTGCGCTTTTCCATGCGACGCTTATATACAACAATATATGCAAGTGCTGCAAAGGAACCGATGGTTACACCGGCAATAGCACCGGCTGCAGCAGTAGGAAGTCCAAGACCTTTCTGCACAAACAGCCATGCAAGACCAAGTCCGAACACCAGCTTACCCAATACCTCCAACACCTGAGATACCGAGGTGGGCACCATATCGGAAAGCCCCTGAGTATATCCGCGATAAGCAGACATGAGACAGCACAAAAGTACAGAAGGACCGAGAACAAGAATGCTGGTTGCAGCTTCAGGATTATCGATTGCATCCGCCATTGTATTCGGGAAAAGCATCATCAGCAGAGTTGCAATAAATCCGAATACAAAGAATGCCATACGGGCGACGGTAAAGGTACGCTTAACCTGTAGTCGCTTACCAAGCGCATTAGCCTCAGACACCATTCTTGACAGTGCTACAGGCAGACCGGCTGTTGATATAGTAAGAAGCAGAGCATAAATATTATAGGCCGCGCCAAAATAACCCATCCCCTCGTCGCCGAGGATATTGCCAAGAGGTATCTTGTACAGCGCTCCGATAACCTTAACTATTATAACTGCCGCAGTGAGCATAGCGGCACCCTGAACAAAGCTTTGCTTTTTCTGGTCAGCCATCAAGCACGTCCTTTCATCGTTCACTCAATTCCCATAAACTCCTTGAAGTTTTCAGAGAACACCTTTTTGCAATCCTCATACGGTAACTCAAGACTCATAAAGCGCTCAAGGGCTTCGCCGTAGTTCCAAAGAGGATAATCCGTTCCAAAGAAGCAGTTCTCAACGCCCATATAGTACAGTTGCTTTTTCGTGCGTCCGATACTTGCAACAGGCATTGTGCTGCTTACATCATACTTTATGCCCGGTCTCTTAAGATAATCCCAGGCCTCATCCCATTTTCTAAAGCCGCCGAGATGTGCGGCTATTATTTTAAGATCCGGGAAGTCATCGGCTACCTTAGCCAGCTTCCTCGGACTTGAATATTCGTATCTATCATCGCCTACGTGAAACAATATGGGCAGGCGACCTCTTGCCGCTTCGTACATTTCATATGCCTCAGGGCAATCTATATCAAAGCACTGAAAATCCGGATGGAGTTTGATTCCATGAAGTCCAAGGCTGATGATCCGTTCCACTTCATCGCCAACACCGTCCATCATGGGGTGTAGCGCACCGAAGCCGTAAAACTCCTTATGCTCCGCCTGTTGAGCGGAAATAAAATTATTAATCTCGGTTACCTGATGGGGCGTTGTTGCCACGGAGCATATAACGTATTTGGATATACCATAAGGTGCTCCGTTTGCCAGCAGCTCATCGCAGCTGCCGTCATGCTGAGCGGGAAGGTCATAGAAGCGTCCAATATTGTACGCTGCTTTCGCAGATACCTTTCCCGGAAAAACGTGAGTATGAGTATCGATTATCTCAAAATCACGCCATGTATATTCATTTTCTGTGTTCATGCCGGTTCATCTCGGTTCTTTCTGTATCACGCAGACAATGGCGGGATATTAATCCCGCCATTGAGTATTGATTTATTCCGCGGAAATGATGTAATAGTAAACAGGCTGTCCGCCGGGGATAACGGTAACCTCGGCATCGGGCATTATGTCCTGCAGCACATCTGCAAGCTCCTGAGCCTGCTCCTCGGTAACATCCTCGCCGTAATATACGCTGACCAGTTCGGGGTCAAATCCGGCAAGTGTGTCACCTATCTCCTTCTCAACCGCTGCCAGCTCAGCGCCAGCGGTAAGAAGCTTATTCTCAATCATAGCAAGGTAGTCGCCCTCTGCTATCTCAAAGCCGTCGAAGTTGGAGTTTCTTGCCGCATAAGTTAGTGTAACAGTATGAACAGTGCCGATAGCCTCGTTCATTGCCTCTTCATTTGCAGCAACTTCGCCTTCAGGATCGAGAGCGAGCATTGCAGAAACGCCCTGAGGAATGGTGTGGGTAGGAATTACCACGACATTCTTCTCACTCATGCCGACACACTGACCAGCAGCAAGAACGATGTTCTTATTGTTGGGCAGAACGAAAACGGTTTCGGCGGGAGTGCGGTTGATTTCCTTGAGAATATCCTCAGTAGAGGGGTTCATAGTCTGACCGCCGGAGATAACGCCGTCGGCGCCAAGATCCTTGAACATTGCTTCAAGACCGTCGCCTGCGCATACAACTACAACACCGATTGCCTTTTCGGGTTCGGCAACAGTTTCCTTCTCCTCTCCGGGAGCAGCATCCTGCATGCCCATAACCTCGGTATGCTGCAGCTTCATGTTCTCGATCTTAACAGTGACCAGATGACCATAAGTAAGGGCCTCGGTAATAACAACGCCAGGGCAGTTATTGTGAACATGAACCTTGATGATTTCCTCATCGTCTACAACAACAATACTGTCGCCCAGCTTATCGAGGAACTCACGAAGAAGCTGGGGATCTTTGTCATTCTCGCGGCCGATAATAAACTCGGTGCAATATGCAAACTTTATGTCCTCTGTATCAAAATCGGAGAAATCAGCCTTATCCTTGGGTTCCTGCACAGCCTTAACCTCGGGAGCAGCAAATTCCTTGCCCTGAAGAGAAGCCAGCATTGCCTCGATAATGATAAGGTAGCCCTTGCCGCCGGCATCGATAACGCCGGCCTTCTTAAGAACGGGATTCTGATTAACGGTATCAGCAAGAGCCTCGCCGCCAACCTCAAGCATATGCTCAATAACCCTTTCAATATCGTTCTCTTCTTCAGCAGCCTTGCAGGCTGCATCGGCAGCCAGACGAGATACGGTAAGAATAGTACCTTCTGCAGGCTTCATAACTGCCTTATAAGCAGTACCAACGCCTTCATGGAAGGCGGCTGCAAGCTCTGCTGCATTGATAGTTTTCTTATCCTTAACAGCCTTGGCAAAGCCTCTGAACAGCAGAGAAAGGATAACGCCGGAGTTTCCTCTTGCACCGCGCAGCAGTGCGCTGGCAGCTATATCCGCTGTCTTGGTAACACTGTCGGGCTCAGCCTTCTGCAACTCAGTCATTGCATTACCGATTGTCATACTCATGTTGCTGCCGGTGTCGCCATCGGGAACGGGAAAAACGTTAAGATCGTTTATCTCTTCCTTGAATGCGTCGAGAGTTACAGCAGCAGCTATAAACATTTTTTTCAGGGCAAGCCCATCAATAAATTCTATCATCTCTAATGTCCGTCCTTTCAAAACGCCCGGATCAGCCGCGGGCCGGATCCATGTCGTATTATTCGGGCATAATTGAGTCGACGAAAACGTCTACGCTCTTTACCTCAACTCCGGTATCAACAGATACCTTATATTTAACTTCCTTAATGATGGAACGGCAGATAACAGGAATGTTAACACCGTTTTTAACAATGATATGCAGCTCTATCGCGATGGTATCGTCTTCGTTAAAGGTAACGTGGACGCCCTTGCTCATAGCTTCCTTCTTCAGCAGATGAACAAGTCCGTCGCTTACAGATCTCATGGCCATTCCGCGAACGCCAAAGCAGTTGGTTGCCGCGGCACCCGCAAGATTTGTGAAAACATCGGCAGAAACATTGATTTTGCCCATATCGGTTGTCATTTTCACCATGTCCGTCAATCCTTTCGCATTAATATTCATGGTATTATATCACATCAATTTCCAAACTACAAGAATTTTTCTCAATTTTAAAGCCTTGCAGACGAAAAAAGTTATCACTGATTACATAATTCCAATTTAGTTTACTTCAAGTATTTTTCGGCTTCAACTGCTGCAGTTGCACCGTCGGCAGAGGCCGTAATTATCTGCCGCAGCTCCTTGGCACGAACATCACCGGCAACAAATACGCCGGGTATATTGGTATGCAGGCGCTCATCAGCAATTATATATCCGTTCTCACTGAGCTTTACCTGACCTGCAAAAAGTGCGGATTCGGGGTCGTATCCGACAAATACAAACACACCAAATTTCTCGCCTTCAGCTGGAGCATAACTCCACGTCTCCCCTGTTTTGTTGTTCTTGAAATCGGCACTTTCCATCTTGAAGCCGCCGCTTACGCGCACAAGCTCAGTATTGTACTTAATCTCGATTTTCGGGCTTTCCAGTACCTCGTCGGCAATACTCTTTGTGCAGCTGAGTTCATTACGGCGCACTATCATGGTAATTTTTCTTGCAAACTTTGTAAGGAACAAAGCCTCTTCTACGGCGCTGTTGCCACCGCCAATTACAAAAACGTCGCAATCCTGGAAAAAGAAGCCGTCGCAGGTTGCACAATAGCTTATTCCCCTGCCGTAAAATTTATCCTCACCTTCAAAGCCCAGCTTTCTGGGCTTTGCGCCGGTTGCTATTATAACGGTCTTTGCCTGTATATCTCCCTCTGTGGTGTGGATAGTCTTAACATCTCCGGACAGCTCAACGCCCGTAACGGAAGCCGTTTTAAGCTCAGCGCCGAATTTGGTTGCCTGCTCCAGCATATTGTTTGTAAGCTCGGGACCACTGATATTATCTATAGCAGGATAGTTTTCAACTTCATTTGTGAGCGCTGCCTGTCCGCCGGGAAATGCAGACTCCAGCATCAAGGTGTCCATTTTTGCGCGACCGGCATATATACCCGCAGAAAGTCCTGCAACGCCTGCACCTATAATTACAAGGTCTCTTAATCTATTATCCATATCAAAACCTCCAATTTTATTTTATATATAATTATACCATTATCTTTGACTTATTAAAAGCAAAAAACAAATATTATACGCTTTACTATGGACGAGGGCAGTATAAATCTGTTATCATAGTATAAATAAACAAAGTTGGAAAGGAACGGTGATTCCACCATGAAAAGAACAGGCGCACTTATAGATGAAATAGTATTCCCTAACAATAAAAGCAAGGCATTTACTCTCAGCTATGATGATGGAATTGTGCACGACCGCCGCCTCGTGGAAATTATGAACCGCTGGGGCATTCGCGGTACATTTAACCTCAATTCCGGCTTCTTCGGTCTTGTAGATAACAACGGTCCTTTTGACTTCAGCCGAATAAATGAAGACGAGGTCAAAGAGCTTTACAAGGGTCACGAAATTGCAGGGCATGGTCTTAACCACGCCAGTCCTACCCTTGTGGGTAACTCTGCATTTATGTATGAAACCATCGAGGACAAGGCTAACCTTGAAAGAATCGCGGGCAAGCTTGTACGTGGTTACGCTTATCCCTTTGGTCATTATGATGCAAGCACCAAGGAGATTCTCCGCAATGCCGGATACCATTTCGCACGCACTGTTGAAGTCACTCATGCCTTTGCCCTCCCCACTGACTTCCTTGAGTGGAATGCAACCTGTCATCACAACGATGCCCGTCTTATGGAGCTTGCCGAAGATTTCTGCAAAAGCGATCTCAGAAACATGAACAAGCAGCTGTTCTATGTATGGGGGCATTCCTATGAGTTCGAGGGTGAAAACAACTGGGAAGTAATCGAGAATCTTTGTCAGTACATGCATGACCATGGCGAAGATGTATGGTTTGCCACAAATATTGAAATCTACGACTATGTCACCGCATATCGCAATCTTGAGTATTCTGCCGAGGGCAATATGATCTATAATCCCGGCGGCATTGAAGTGAACATAAAGCGCGGAGGTAAAATCTACAAGCTTTCGCCTCTTACAACCGTTACTATTGATTGATATATTGGAGGGTAATAAATATGGATTTCAGCAAACTGACTGCATATATAGACGGGCTTGAAGCACAGTACGGTGTCCCCGCCGCGGACTGTATTATTATGAAGGATCATGAACTCGTATATCGCCATATGGCAGGACATTCAGACCACGAAAATAAGGTTCCGCTGGTCGGCAATGAATATTATTACCTTTTCACTGCCACCAAGGTCATCACCATGACCGCAGCCATGCAGCTTATCGAGCAGGGCAAGCTCGCCCTTGAGGACGAGGTAAGCAAGTACCTCCCTGAATACGGCTCTATGCGTGTAATCGACCGAGAGTTTGAGTTCAATGTATTTCCTCCCCAGACTCCCACAAAGGACGAGCCTGCTCATCCTGCGCAAAATAAAATCCGTATCATCGACCTGATGGCAATGATGGGCGGTCTTACCTACGATATTAACTCCGAGGCAATTACCGATGCTATCGAAAAAAGCGGCGGCAAGGCAAATACTCGCGAGCTTGTAAGAGCTATGGCAGAGATGCCCCTCATCTGCGAACCCGGCACACGCTGGGTCTATTCCCTTGCTCATGACGTTATGGGTGCAGTTATCGAGGTTGCAAGCGGTGAGAAATTCAGTGATTATCTTAACGCGCACATTTTCGCACCTCTCGGTGCAGACGGTATCCGTTTCACAGATGATAGCATCAAGGCTGCAGCAATGTATAATTTCAACTTTGCAAGCGGCGCTATGGATCCCGTACCTCAGCACAATCATTACAAACTTACAGAAAATTATGAAAGCGGCGGCGCAGGCCTTATGAGCACCGTTGAGGCTTATATCACTGTAATCGATGCACTTGCCAATTACGGCGTAGGCAAAAACGGTGCACGCATTCTCAGTGAAGACTCCGTAAAACGCTTTATGCAGGGTGTTACCACCGGCGAAGCCCTTAACGATTTCAAATCCGGCGGTAAGGGCGCATACAGCTACGGTCTCGGCGTACGCGTAAAGGACTGCATGGAAAGCGGCAGAACTCCTATCGGCGAATTCGGCTGGGACGGTGCTGCAGGCGCTTACTGCATCATTGACCCCATAAATCGAGTAAGCCTTTTCTACGTTCAGCACATTCTCGGTTTCCCCACCGTATACTCCGAAATACACCCCGAAATCCGTGACCTTGCCTATGAGGGTTTGGGTATTTAACCAAGGCATTTATACTTTCCATTCGGAGGTTTCAACATGAGAACTGATTATTTTTTTGATTCCTGTGGCTCCGGTAAAATACATGTTTGCCGCTGGACGCCCACTGGTGATGCCAAGGCTGTTCTGCAGATAGTGCACGGTATTGCCGAATTTGTTGAGCGCTACGATGACTTTGCTAATTTCCTGACTTCAATGGGATATATCGTTGTCGCCGAAGACCACATGGGACACGGTCAGTCCATCGGTGAGGATGGAATCCGCGGCTACTTCCACGGCGGTTGGTTCAATGGCGTAGCCGATACATATAAGCTAATGCAGGACACTATGGCTGAGTTCCCCTCTCTTCCCTACGTACTGTTCGGACATTCAATGGGTTCTTTTATGGCGAGAACCATTCTCGCCCAATATCCCGACAGCGGTATTTCCGCAGCAATAATCTGCGGTACAGGCTGGCAGCCTCGTTTTGCTCTCCCCCTCCTTATCAAAGTAGTTGAGGGTATGTGCAAAAAGAACGGCGAGCAGAACCCCAGCGAGCAGCTTCAGCAAATGATTTTCGGCGGATACAATAAGAAAATCACAAATCCCCGCACTGCCAGCGATTGGCTTACCCGCGACAATGCCATAGTTGACGCATATGTTGCCCATCCCCTTTGCGGCTTCACTCCCGCATGCGGACTTCTCCGCGATATGATGAAGGGAATTCACTACGTTGAGCAGCCCGAAAATCTTGCAAAGATGAAAAAACGCTTGCCCGTACTCTTCATTGCAGGTGCAGAAGACCCCGTCGGTCCTTACGGCAAGGGTGTGGAGAAGGCTGCAGCAGAGTTCAAAAAGGCAGGCATGAGCAACGTGAGCATAAAGCTCTACCCCGATTGCCGCCACGAAATTCTCAATGAACTCAATAAGCAGGATGTATACAACGATATTTGCTCCTGGCTTGCAGATTACATTGGCAAATAATCCTTTTACAACATCGAAAGGAGACGCATCATGTCTTACATAATGTCTCTCGATCAGGGAACCACAAGCTCCCGATGCATAATATTTGACCATTCCGGCAATATCTGCGCTTCGGCGCAGCGTGAATTCAGGCAGATATTCCCCCAGCCCGGTTGGGTCGAGCATGACCCCATGGAAATATGGCGCACCACTATTGAGGTTACCAAGAACGCCATGGAAAAGCTTGGTGTTCAGGCCGAGGATATTGCCGCTATAGGTATAACCAATCAGCGCGAAACCGCCGTTATATGGGATAAAAAGACCGGTGAACCCGTTTGCAACGCGATTGTATGGCAGTGCAGACGTACCGCGGACATAATCGATGACCTTGTTGAGCGGGGACATTCCGATATGATACGCAGAAAAACCGGCCTCGTTCCCGATGCCTATTTCTCCGCATCAAAAATCAAATGGATACTGGACAACATTCCCGGTACACGCGAACGCGCAGAAAATGGCGAGCTTCTCTTCGGTACAATCGACACTTGGCTTATATGGAATCTTACCGGCGGCAAAGTTCATGTTACTGACTACACCAACGCCAGCCGCACTATGCTCTACAATATCTACGACCTTTGCTGGGACGACGAGCTTTTGGAGCTGCTGGATATTCCCAAGTCATTGTTGCCCGAGGTCAAGCCTTCCACCTATCTCTACGGCAAAACCGAATATGAGCTGCTTGGCGGTGAAATTCCCATTGCGGGCGCTGCCGGTGACCAGCAGTGCGCACTCTTCGGTCAGTGCTGCTTCGACGCAGGTCAGATGAAAAACACCTATGGTACAGGCTGCTTCCTGCTGATGAACACCGGTGACGCTCCGGTTGACAGTAACAACGGTCTTGTAACAACCATCGCTGTCGGTCTCCCCGACAAGGTTCAGTACGCGCTGGAAGGAAGTATATTCGTATCCGGCGCTGCGATTCAGTGGCTGCGTGACCAGATAGATGTGCTTACCACCGCAAAGGAAAGCTTACAGTATGCCGAAAGCGTACAGGACACCGCAGGCGCCTACGTTGTTCCCGCGTTCACCGGACTTGGTGCTCCCTACTGGGATCAGCACGCTCGCGGCTGCGTTGTGGGAATAACCCGCAACTTCAACCGAGCCCATCTCGTGCGCGCAACGCTTGAGTCCATTGCATACCAGACCTATGATATTTGCAAGGCGATGGAACAGGATTCCGGCATTCCCATAACCGCACTTAAAGTAGACGGCGGCGCAAGCGCCAACGATTTCCTCATGCAGTTTCAAAGCGATATTCTCAGCTGCGAGGTACACCGCCCCAGCTGTATAGAAACAACCGCTCTCGGTGCCGCCTATCTTGCAGGCCTTGCCGTTGGCTATTGGAAAAATACCGACGACATACGCAGCAACTGGGCGCTGGACAGAGTATTCAGCTGTTCTATGGACGCAGGAAAGCAGAAGCAGCTTCTCAAAGGCTGGCATAAAGCAGTAAAATGCGCAATGGTATGGGGCGCAGAGGAATAATACTCATTGGAGACACACATGAAGAACATTGAACTTGCGGCAAAATACGAAAACTACATTGTAGACATGCGCCGGTACTTCCACGAGAATCCCGAGCTGTCAAATCTTGAGCATAACACTATAGCGACCATTGCCACCCAACTCGACGATATGGCTATCCCCTACGTCATCGTCGAAAACGGAGGTATTCTTGCCACCGTAAAAGGTGAAAAAGACAACGGTAAGGCCGTTATGCTGCGCGCTGATATAGATGCACTTCCCGTGCAGGAAACGCCTGACAACTTAAAATCCGGTGGCAGAACATGTCTGTCAAAGGTGCCCGGTGTTATGCACGCTTGCGGTCACGATGGTCACATTGCAATGCTGCTTGGTGCGGCAAAAATTCTCAAGGATAAAAAGTGCGAACTTGAAGGCACGGTTTATCTCTGCTTTGAGCGCGGCGAAGAGGCAACAGGTAATGTCGGCTACATCTTCGCCTATATCGAAAAGAACAATATTAAAATCGATACCGTTTACGGTATACATCTTCTCGCCACGGCACCAAGTGGTTATATGGTGATAAATGACACCAATATGATGGCGGGCGCAATGGCATTCGATATTACCATAGACGGACGCGGCGGGCACGGCTCACGCCCCGACCAGGCTATTAACCCCATCGATGCATTTTGGGCAATTTACGGCGGTATGCTTTCTCTGCGCATGCAGAAAATCGATCCGTATAAGACCCTCACCTACTCCGTAGGCAAGGTCA
>JAFXFT010000106.1 GCA_017513385.1 Oscillospiraceae bacterium
CAACGTCCTCGCTGCTCAGACGGCAGATGGCAACGTCCTCAATGTCCTTGAGAACCTTTACCGCCTCCTTGAGACCGCTGACCTTGTCGGAGGGCAGGTCTATCTGGGTCTCGTCGCCGGTGATGACTATCTTGGAGTTAAAGCCAAGGCGGGTAAGGAACATCTTCATCTGCTCTCGGGAGGTATTCTGCGCCTCGTCAAGAATAATGAAGGAATCGTCCAGCGTGCGTCCGCGCATATAGGCAAGGGGCGCGACCTCGATGTTGCCTTTTTCGAGGTATTTTGCGTAGGTTTCGGGTCCGAACATATCGAAAAGCGCATCGTACAGGGGGCGCAGGTAGGGGTCTACCTTATTCTGCAGGTCGCCGGGGAGGAAGCCCAGCTTTTCGCCTGCCTCAACGGCGGGACGGGTGAGAATAATGCGGTTTACCTGCTTGGCACGGAAAGCCGTAACTGCGGCTGCCACGGCAAGGTAGGTCTTACCTGTACCTGCAGGGCCGACGGCTACGGTAACGATGTTGTTCTTGATAGCGTCGATATAGCTTTTCTGACCCAGAGTTTTGGCTTTGATAGGCTTGCCCTTGGCGGTAACGCAGACTACCCCGTTTGCCATTTCACTTATCTTGTCGGCGCGTCCCTCGGAGGCAAGCTTGATGATATAGCGTACGTTCTGGGCGGTAATGTTTTCGCCGCGGGCGGCAAGGGAAAGCAGCCCTTCTATAGCCTTTTCTGCATAGGCCACATGCTCCTCGTCACCGCTGATGTGCAGCTCGGATTCACGGTCAGTGACCTTGACGTTATATTCGTCCTCTATTATTTTCAGATTTTCGTCGAAGGAGCCGAACACGTTGATTATGTGCTCCACTCTGTCGACGCTTATAATTCTTTCTGCCATTTGCGTCACTCCTTGGCAAGTTGTTGTATAGGCACGGTAAGACCAATGTCCTCCATGCATTCCGCCCTCAGGGTCACGGTAAGAAATTCACCGTTTTGAGCGGTTTCGAATTCAAGGGACAGAGGCTCGCCTTTTGTCTGCGCCTGCAGCTTTCTTGTGAGACCGGATTTGAGAATGGCTGCAGCATCATCTTCGCTCATTCTCACCGGCTCGGCGATGTACTCCCTGTATTCGGCGGTGACTATCTCTATGGGCAGCAGTATTCCGCCGGGAAGTGATAGTCTCTCCTTATATATGATTTTATCACAAGCGTCAAGGGAAATTCCACCATTTAAGTACAAATTTAGGCGATAATTTCCGATTAACAGCGATTTTTTTGTTTCAGTTTCCCCTGTGTAGCGTTTGCTTATATATTCAAGGGGAATTTTCTCCGAAATTTCATACCAGGTGCGGGCTTTTACAATGCCCTGGGAGTGGACATAGCGGGTTTTGCCGGAGATGCTGGGCATGGTTCCGGAGATGAGCAGCTCACCTTGAAGAACGGTCACGCCCTTGTCCGTTTGCTTCAAACCCTCGAAAACACTCAACTCGCAGATAAGACCTGTTTTTGCAGCAATGATGTCCATTGGCTGCTTTATGTCTATTGTTTTCGGCGGCTCGATGCGCTCGCGCACTATCACCTCCGCCTTGCAGCCGCTTACGTTTACCGTCATCCACGATATTTGGGGCAGAGCATCTATTACCTTGTCGCGCAGCAGTTCGCGGTCAATGGTTAGCCCCATGGTACCTATTCCTACACCGTTTTCCTCCAAAACAGAAAGCAGCTGCGCGTCGCTGATGGTCTCGCTGCCTGTTATTTCAATTTCCCAAATGAACAGGGAAAGCACGAAAGCCGTAAGCAACAGCAGGGGCGGCAGCAGATAAATGGCAAATCGGCGTTTTACCCGCTGAGCAATGGTGGGCAAGCCTGCATGGCGCAGCAGCTCCGTTTCAAAATATGCCTGAGCGGCCAAACGCCTGGTTCTTTTCAGATCACTGTGCAGCACAGTGAATGATATACCCGCGCCGTCCTCGGATTCTGCGCGGGAGAACCATATTCCTTCCCTCGCAAGAATGTTAAGCATACGCTCGGGACGGGCGCCGGTCACTTTGAGTCGCGCGGTGCCGCGTATCATGTCAAGTATGCCTCTCATTCTCCGTCCTCCCCGAATATGTATTCCGCGCCGCTTATCCTTCCGGTTATCACAGCAAGGGCTGGGCTTAGGGCTTTAAGGCCAAGCCCGCTGCCGCTTATGCGTATTTTTGCGCCCTTGCCACCAAGCTCCACAATGTTTTCGCTGTATTGCAGCACACCCCTGTGGCATTCCACTCTTGCGGTGGTGAAGCCTTCCAGCTCCACCTTTGGAAGTCCTGCGGCGTATTCCAAAGGCAGACCCGTAAGCTGAGTCATGCGCCCCAAAGCCTTGTAATGATTTTTCATACCTTTCACCTCTCACTGTCTCTAATATATGGCAGGCAGGCATGAAATTTGCAGCCTGCGCCATATATTTTAGAATTGAAAGGGGCGAGAGATATGCGCAGAAGAATATATGAGCTGTTGGGAACGCTGGCACTGATATGCTGTGCCGCGGCGCTGGTGTGCTTTCCAAAGGAATCGGTAGAAGCTGCGTCAAGCGGGCTGGAGCTGTGCCTCAATGTTATCATTCCATCTCTTTTTCCGTTCTTTGTTATTTCCACTTTGGCAGTAGACCTTGGATTGGCAGAGCGAATGGGCAGGCTCATAGAGCCTGTAATGCGGCGGCTTTTCAATGTAAGCGGAGCCTGTGCTTCTGCGTTTGTGCTGGGCTTCGTTGGAGGATACCCCGTAGGTGCGAGGACGGCGATTGCGCTGTACGAGCGGGGTGAATGCTCGCGGCGGGAGGCGGAACGGCTGCTGAGCTTCTGCAATAATTCCAGTCCGGCGTTCATTCTCGGTGTGGTGGGTGCCAGCGTATTTGCCGACAACAGGGTTGGGCTGCTGCTTTATCTTGTCCACGGTTTTGCGTCTGTAATTACGGGAGTTTGCTTCCGACGCTGGCGTGGCGGCAGCGACAGCAGCCGCCCAAGGCTGCAGCAGGGAAGAAAGCTGCGTCCGGGCTTTGCTGATGCGTTTACAAGAGGCGTAAAAAGTTCGTTTGCATCCACGCTTAATATCTGCGGCTTCGTGATTTTCTTCACGGTGCTGATAAAAATGCTGGTGATTTCCGGCGTGCTGCCCGCAGCAGCCAAGGGAACGGCTTTGATTTTGCGGCCTTTGGGGGTGGACGAAGATACTGCCCGCAGATTGCTCATCGGTGTAATAGAAATGTCATCGGGCGTGTGGAGCCTGTCCTCGGCGGCGGAGAGCCTGAGCGCAGGTGCGGCAATGGCGGCATTCATGCTGGGCTGGGCGGGAATATCCGTACATTGTCAGACTTTGTCATTCCTCTGCGACAGCGGATTAAGCGCCAAAACTTATATAATCGGCAAACTGATGCACGGTGTGCTTTCAGCTGCTTTGGTGTGGCTGGCTTTCCGCATTCTGCCCTTTGAGGAGGCTGCTGCGGCATATCTTGCCCGGCAGGTGAGCGGGATAGCGCAGCTGAATTTTGCTGCAGCACTGTCCATATCCGGCATTTGTGCCCTGATTATGGTGATTTTGTTAATAATATTTGCCTTTATCGGCGAAAAAAGGGTGGAAAAGCGCTGTAAACTGTAATATAATCGATAAAAATGACCTATTACGTTAAAGGATTGAGAATAGATGAAAAAACAGTTCAAACGAATTGTAGCCGTGCTGCTGGCAACAATAATGTTTGCCTCCGTTGCTGCGCCCGCCGGGGCCGTTGAGCCTACCTACAGTGTCAGTAGGGCTTATGAAGGCAGCCGCTATTACGAAGAGTTTTCGGAAGTTGAGCTTACCGGAAACTATCGTGCGGACATTATTAATACAGCGCTTTCTCAGGTAGGCTACCACGAGGGTGCGTGTGATGCTGACCGCGACGGTATGCACATCAACTCCACCGGTAACTGGACAGAATATGGCCGCTACTGCCAGTGTGACGGATTTGCATGGTGTGCCATGTTTGTAACCTGGTGCGCCCGACAGGCTCGTATCCCCCAAAGCCTTATAGCTGATTCCCGTGTTGCCCGCTCCTATGTATTTGAAGTGCCCTTCGCTGCAAGAGGCGAGTATATTCCCATCACCGGTGATATAGTATTTTTTGTTGAACCCGGTCAGGAATGGACTCACGTTGGTCTTGTTCTTGATACCGATGAGGAGGGCGTATACACCGTAGAAGGCAATACCCGCGATCAGGTTCGTATTAAGTACTATAAATTTGACGATACCTACATAAAGGGCTATGGTCCTTATGAATCCGAACCTTGTACTGAGGACATGATAGTCCGCGACAATATCTATAAGGCTACCTTCGACCTGAACGGCGGCGAGGGAAAGCGTCGTGACCAGTTCACCACCGACGGTGATCCTATGGCTCTCTATGCCAACAAGCCCGATGAGGTCGCAGATGATGACGAGACTATGGAAGAACCCAAGCACAGCGACTGGTGCTGGAGAGATGGTCATGACTTTGTGGGCTGGTATGTCCGCCGCGACCTCGACGGCAAGTGGCTTACCGTTGAAAACGGCTGGCAAAGCGGACAGAGCGTGGCAGATAACCGTTATGAACGCAAGATATACGCTGACCAGGATGCGGTGTATATAGATGAAAGCTGGGGCGGCGGTGACTTTGCCAACTATATATTCTACGCTGTATGGAAGGATCAGGAGACAGGAAAGTACGCTGAAGATACCGCATTTATATGCCGCTATGACTCTGCCGGCTGGGCGAATCCCTTCTGGGATCTCCGTGAGACCGATCCCTACTATGCCGCAGCCAAGGATATAATCAGCCGCGGACTTATAAACGGAACTGAGGATAATATTTTCGGCGCAAAAAGCTCGCTGACGCGCGCCCAGTTCCTCACAATGCTTTACCGTTATGACGGCTCTCATCCCGTAGATGCAGCCCTGCCCTATACCGATGTAGATAACGACGACTGGTTCTTTGCCGCTGCAAGCTGGGCATATCGCAACGGAGTTGCTCCCGACTGCGAAAAGCTCAATCCCAATATGCCTCTCAGCCGTGAAGAAGCGGTACAGTATCTCTATAACTATGCCCTGCTTACAGGCAGAGCCGAAGCAATAAGCGATAAGGACATCACTCTTGACATTGTGCGTACGCTGATGGCGTTCGCTGATATTTCCGTGCTGTCTACCGATTACCTTGAGGCGGTTCTTTGGACCTATGGCAGTGGTATACTTAATCCTGTGGAAGTAAATGGCCGAAGACTTCTCATGCCCAAGACTACCGTAAGCAGAGCGGAGGCCTGCCAGATGCTCAGCACATGGCTGAGCTTGGAATGAGGTGAAGCGCAGTGCTTTTCAGAAAAGATGTTGAGCCCTGCTGCGCCTACTGTGTTCACGGCGCGTATATCGATGACGAAAGCGTTATCTGCGTCAAAAAGGGTGTTGTAAAAAGCTGGGGCAAGTGCCGACGCTTTGAGTATGATCCCCTTAAGCGCCAGCCGGAAGCGCCCTCCAAGCCCATGACCAAGGGCTTCAAAGAGGAAGATTTTGAAATATGATATTTGAACAGCCTGCCATTAACGGCAGGCTGTTTTGCTATTCCAATATCATGCCCTCTGTAAGGACACCCTCGTTTGCCCGATAAATGCCGTCAAACTGGGATAGCGGTAGGGGCGAAACGCCGCGCCCAACCTCCATGGTGTAGCCCGGACGGTTATACTGCATGATGAACCAATCCTTGTAGCCGGCGTAGGCAGAGTCGGGTGGAGTAAGCTCAAGGCTGTAGCCGCTGAGCTGAGTGAAGCGCTGCCCGATAGCGTAGGAGTTGGGTGGCTCGTAATCGAGATATTTCCAGAAAATTACGTTGCCCTGAGTATGGTAGGAAAGGGTAAGTCTAAAATCGTGCTCAAGGGTAAAATTATATACAGCCTTGCTTTCAGGCTGATCCAAAGGAGCTGCGCCAACGTAATCCCGCGGCGCAGGCGAGGTAAAGCCTTGTGCGAACTTTATTTCGCGCGCGTCCTCCCAACCTGCGGGATATTGCAGGTTAAGGTCAACTCCGTTTATGTTGGCCTTCCAACCGCTTGGAAAAGACACCGCGGGATATTTTGCTGCAATAGCCTGCGCACGGGCATATTGAGTACTGCCGGGTGCATATTCGCCGGTGACGAGGTCGACTCCGTCGGGATTCACCAAGGGAGCGAGATACAGCGTAGTCCGCCGATAAAGAGAGGCGGCATTCTGGCCGGCTATACTACTGCCAAAGGCGTATGAGCGAGCGTAATTTTCAAGATATTTCATCAAAAGCGGCGCGGTTATCCACTCGTTTGCATGATGCGACGCATTATAAAATACTTCGCGGCTGCCCTCGCCGATACTCAACCAGTAAAGAGGCTTCCCCAAAACGCTGTAGCCCATTCGTCCGTCATTTATGAAAGGATAGCGGGCGGTGATGCCGCGCACAAGGTATTCCATTAGAGTTGAGGTAAATCTTATGTTCGTGGGAACAAGGTCGAAGCCCAGCGGTACTATGAGATACCGTCCTATGCGTAGGTTAAGCGGGTCGATACCGGGGTTTGCGATGTCGATGGCACGGATGCTGCTGCCGTAGGCGGAGGCAATGCGGTACAGTGTGTCACCTCGGCGCACCATGTGAGTGCGGTAGCCAACGAGCCATGGATCAAGAGCAGACCAAGTTCGCGGACCCGAGATGCCGTCGGCGGCGAGACCGTTGTCGCGCTGAAAACGGGTAACAGCTGCCTGCGTTGCGCTGCCGAAAATGCCGTCAATGCCCCGCGCAGGCAGGTAGCCGGCGCGGCTTAGACCCAGCTGCAGCAGCTCCACCTGCGGGCCAAAGCTGCCCCGTCGTAAAATCTGCATTGTAATCACTTCCTTGCTTCATTATATTGTTTTCAAAAAAATTTGTGATTGGAAGAAGCTTAAAGCTTTTACATAAAAACACCCGTTTTTTCTGCCGTGTGCGTGGCATATTAAATACGGTCATATTGAAGATAAGGAGATTACGGATGCGGAAAAAATATAAAAAAATACAGTGCATTTTTCCGGTTCTCTGCCTTTGCGCCATAACTCTCGGCGGCTCATTGAGCGCCGAAGCCAGCGGGAAAATGCTTGTTCCCGGCGGAGAAGTGGTGGGCATAAAGGTGGAGTGCGACGGAGTGCTGGTAGTGGGTATGAATGAGCCGGAAAGTGGGAGCCTGCCCGCCTTTGAAGCGGGCGTTCGTACCGGCGATGTGATAACCCATATCGGGGCGGAGGAAGTGGACAGCATAGAGGAGTTCCGTGAGGAACTTGGTGAGTGGAGCGGCGGCGAAATCACCCTGCGGGTACTGCGGGGCGATAAAACCATGCAGTTTGCGGTCACTCCCTCGGCGGGAAAAAACGGCGGTGAGCTCGGTGTGTGGCTGCGTGACGGTATGGCGGGGCTGGGTACGGTCAGCTTCTATGACCCCGCAACAGGGCTTTACGGCGCGCTGGGTCACGCCGTGAACGATATAGACACAGGCGTTCTCATTCCCGTAAGAGATGGTGAGATAATGGAGGCGGAAGTCAGCGGAGTCGTCCGCGGCGAATGCGGCAAGCCCGGGGAATTACTTGGCAGCTTTGACAGCGATGCAGAGCTGGGCAGCATAGAAACCAACTGCACCAGCGGTATATTCGGTCAGCTTGATCGGAATTGTTCCATAGCCGGGGGCTGCGCCCTTGAGATGGCGCAGCGCCACGAAATTATGGTAGGCGAAGCAACGGTGCTGGCAGGTGTTGACGGAACAGTGCGTGAGTACACGGTGGAGATAAGCCGCATATACCCCGGTGAAACAGGCGGACGCGACCTGCTCATCACAGTTACCGACCCTGCACTTATAGAGAAAACCGGCGGCATAGTGCAAGGCATGAGCGGCAGTCCCATCATACAGGATGGCAAACTGGTGGGCGCCGTCACCCATGTGCTGGTGAATGATCCGACGAGAGGGTATGGGATATTTATCGAGAATATGCTGGAGGCGGCAGGATAAATGATTTGACAGGGGCATTTTGCCCCTGTCTTTTTGCTTTTGTATGTGTTATAATTAAAAAAACTACTCTTCTGAAAAAGATTTTGTCAAGAGGGGAGGTCAACGAGCATTATGCACCAAACAAATGCGAAAAGAGGAAAAA
>JAFXFT010000107.1 GCA_017513385.1 Oscillospiraceae bacterium
GAATACATAAGGTTGTTTACGCCGGCCTTTGCAGCGGAGTAGGGGCCGCAGCCGGAACCAGCCATGAAGCCGCCGCCGGAGGAGGTGGTAGCAACGTGGAACTCTTCCTTATTTGCATAGGCCTTGATCATTCTGGGAACGAAGATCAGCAGACCGTTTACTACATGGTGGAAGCAAACACCGACAACCCAGTCAAAATCGTCGAAGGTGGAAGCTTCAACAGGGCCGAAGGAGTTAACACCGGCAGTCTGGATAAGGAGGTGAGGAGGACCACCGAAGGTCTCTTCGATCTTATCAGCACATGCGGTATAGTCAGCACGGTCGGTGAGGTCCACCTTGATTGCGAGAACGTCGCTCTCGGGGCAGC
The DNA here is from genome assembly GCA_017513385.1 of Oscillospiraceae bacterium. GTDB lineage: Bacteria > Bacillota > Clostridia > Oscillospirales > Oscillospiraceae > RGIG6375. Next base: position 368 of record JAFXFT010000107.1, read on the forward strand.
CTGCGTAAGCAACGATTTCCTTAACTGCGTTGTCCAGTGCGTCCTGACGAACGTCACCGATAGCAACCTTCATGCCATTCTTTGCGAACAGCTTGGCCTGGCCCAGACCAGCGCCGGAAGCGCCGCCGGAAACGAAGCAAATCTTACCTGCAAAATTCTTCAATGTGTACACGCTCCTTAAATTATATTTGTGTCAGAAAGGCCGTTGCCCTGCATATACATAAGCCGCAGCCATACTCTTCTATTTATTAGAGTACCCGCATATACCCATAAATGTCAAGCGCTTTTTGTTTTGTTTGCGATTTTTTTACTCCGTCTTTTTTGGGAAGGCTTATACGAATTTTTGGTTATAATTTCAGCTTATATCCCTGTGAAAAGCACCCAATTTTTTATAATTGCGTTATTTTTCGTCAAAAGTGTCTATTTACTTGCTTTTCCGCCCATTTGACAGGATTTTTTCAATTATTTCTAAAAAACTTATCATTATCAAGCGTTGACAAAATTACGCGCTTAACTTAATATAGTAGTATCATTAGATAATTCTAATCATGGGGGCAGTCTGCCCTGATGCAGCCCTGACCCCACTTTTCTAAGGAGGTAATGAAATGACAGAAGCAAAGGATATGACCTTTACTCTCGAAACCGCTCACGCTAAGGTTTCCGAGATGATCGGTGCTATCCCCACCGCTCTCACCGAATATCGCTGCCCTCTCTGCGGCAAGATCTTCGGCTGCTACGCTGACCTTAAGCAGCACTATGCAGTTGAGCACGTCGGCGCCATCCCCCCTGTTACAGTTGTACTTACCCTCAACGGCAAGAGCTGCGAGGTACTCATCGAGCCCCACTGGACCCTCAAGCGCACCCTGCAGTTCCGCCTCGGTCTCACCGGCGCTAAGCACATGTGTGACAAGGGCGTTTGCGGCTCCTGCACCGTCATCATGGACGGCCGCGCAGTTCTCTCCTGCCAGATGCTCGCTATCGAGTGCGAAGGCAAGGAAATCCAGACCGTAGAAGGCATCGCAGCTGACCCCAAGTGGAAGCCCCTGGTCGATGCTTACTGCCGCTGGGACGCTATGCAGTGCGGTTACTGCACCCCCGGTTTCCTGGTATCCGCCAAGAACCTGCTTGACAAGAACCCCAACCCCACTGTAGATGAGATCAATGAAGCCCTTTCCGGCAACATCTGCATCTGCGGTACCTATCCCCGCCACGCCCAGGCTATCAGGGAAGCGGTAGAAAAAATGTCGGAAGGAGCGGTAACAAATGGCTGATATAGTAGGCGTAAACGGTCAAAGAGAAAATTTCCGAGTAGTCGGTAAGCCCAATCTGCCCGGTAAGCTGTCCTATGCTCTGGCTACCGGTATTGCAAAGTTCGGTATTGACTACGTTCTCCCCAACATGCTCCATGCAAAGTTCCTTCGCAGCCCCTATGCAAATGCTCTCATCAAGAAGATGGACATTACCAAGGCTCTCGCTCTCCCCGGCGTTGTCGATATTGTCACCTGGGAAGACGAGGACATCAAGAGACTCGGCCAGAACCCCTTCGGCCCTCCCTCCCGTCCTTATCTGGACAACTGGGCTGAGCAGGAAGGCGCCGAGGTCGGCTGCATCGTAGTCGCTGAGGACGAGGACATCTGCGAAGAGGCTCTCCGTCTTCTGGACATCGAGTGGGAAGTTCTCGGTCACGTTGTTGACACCCTGAAGGGCCGTGAGCCCGGTGCTCCCACCGCTCACATGGTTGAGGCTGCTCCCGATCCCTTCTCCAAGCCCCCCGAGAAGCCCAAGCAGGGCAACGTTTCCTACGCTGTCACCACTCAGGGCGACATCGAAAAGGGCTTTGCCGAGGCTGATCACATCATCGAGTATCAGCTTAAGCTCCCCGCTTTTGCATCCCATATGCCCAATCCTCCCTCCTCCGTTGCTTGGTGGGAAGATAACCCCTACCACGGCGAAGGCCCCGACCTCCACATCGAAGGTGCCGTTCAGCGCCGTGAGAACGTAGGCCGCATGTACGGCGTTTCCAACGAAAAGACCGTTCAGGAAGGTCTCTTCCAGGGCGGTAAGTACTGCGACTGGGGTATGCGTAAGTCTCAGGAGATCACTCCCCTGCTGGCAAGACGTACCGGTCGTCCCGTACGCTGCGCTTACACTCGTGAAGAAACCTTCGACTTCCTCATGAACGAGCGCTTCATGTACCTGAAGGTCGGCTTCACCAAGGACGGTCTCGTAACCGCTATCGATGACTTCTCCATCGCTGATAACGGTGTTTACGGTTCCTCCTCCTTCGGTACCGCAGGTGACCAGGGCTACGGTCCCTACTACACCTTCAAGTGCCCCAACATCCGCCAGCAGATGGATATCGTTGATACCAACCGCGGTAAGATGTACGTTTCCGGCCAGCACTGCCCCTTCAACTGGGACTCCGGTACCATGGCCATTTACCTCATCTCCGAGAAGCTGGGCATGGATCCCATTGATGTTGCTCTCATCAACGTTCACGGTCCTGCATCTCAGGAAGACAATACCATCACCCCCAGCCTTCTGGCATGTATCGAAGAAGGCAAGAAGTTCGTTAACTGGAACTGGCACAAGGCCGGCGAAAGAAAGCTGGAAGACGGCCGTATGCACGGTGCAAGCTTCCGTTATCAGATGTGCCCCCGTCACGCATTCTCCGGTTACGACTGCAAGCTGGAGCTCAAGAACGGCGTAGTACATATGCCCACTCAGGGCCCCTGCACCGGTATCTTCGCAGTTGAGTGTAACGCAATGGTCGTTGCCGAAGAGCTTGGTCTGGAATATGCAGACGTTGCTATCGATTTCGACTACCGCGAAACCTTCACCCCCGTTGGCGGCGGCTCCGACGGTACCACCGCTTCTTCCTGGGCAATGAAGGAATGCGCCAACATCCTCAAGCAGAAGATCCTCGAGTCTGCTGTAAACAAGGCCAACAATCCCGCTCCCCCCAGCATGTTCATGTTCGGTCAGCCCAAGGAGAACCCCCTCAAGGGTCACACCGCTGACGAGCTGGATATGATCAACGGTATGGTCTGCCTGAAAGCTGATCCCAGCGTTGGTCTCCCCCTCAGAGAGGCTACCTCCGAGAACATCTTTGCTACCTTCTCCGGCCGTCCTCCCACGTCCCTGTGGACCATGGGTATGGGCAAGATGCTCGACACCATGAACACCGCTTACTGCGAAGTTGCTGTTGACACCGAGACCGGTGAGGTTGAGATCCTCCGCTTCGACGCCGTTGCCGACCCCGGTAAGGTAATGCGTCCCACCTCTCTGGAAAGCCAGATCGACCAGGTTCTGTTCTTCTCTCAGGGCTGCCAGCTCCTCGAAGAGTATGTATACGACGAGAAGACCGGCGTCCGCTTGAACAACAACATGATCGATTACAAGAAGCCCACCACTCTGGACGTCCCCGTAATCGGCAAGAAGTTCCTGGAGACCCGTGCTGGTAACGCAGCATACGGCGCAAACGGTATCAGCCACTCCCTGGCTAACACCCACGCCATCATCATCGCTATCCACAACGCTATCGGCGTTTGGGTAGATCCCCCCGCAACCCCGGACAAGATCCTCAAAGCTTTAGGAAAGGCATAAGGTGATAGAATGAGACCTTTTAATCATACAAATGCCAAGACCCTGGAAGAGGCTTCAAAGGCTCTTGAGCAGGGTAAGGCCGCTCTCATCGCCGGAGGTACTGACCTTCTCGGCACTCTGAAGGACAACATCCTTCCCGAATATCCTGAAAACGTTGTTAACATCAAGTCCATTCCCGGTCTTGAGTACATCAAGGAAGAAGACGGCGTTCTCAAAATCGGTGCTCTGACCCGTCTGGCAGACATCGCCGAGTGCGCCACCATCGCTGAGAAGTACACCGCTCTGGCACAGGCTGCCAAGGCTGTCGCTTCTCCCCACCTGCGCGAAATGGGTACCATCGCCGGTAACATTGCGCAGTTCCCCCGCTGCTGGTACTATCGTAAGCCCGAGAACCGTTTCGACTGCCTGCGTAAGGGCGGCACCGAGTGCTTCGCTCAGACCGGTCAGAACCGCTTCCACTCCATCTTTGGCGGTGTAAAGGTTCGCGCTACCTCCTGCCAGCAGGAGTGCCCCGCAGGTACCAACATTCCCGCTTACAACGACTGCATCCGTAAGGGTGACTGGGACGGCGCAGCCGAAATCATCATGCAGGTTAACCCCATGCCCATGATCACCGGCCGTGTCTGCGCTCACCCCTGCCAGGACAACTGCAACCGCTGCACCATCGGCTGCGACAGCGTTTACATCAACGGCGTTGAGCGTACCGTAGGTGACTACATCCTCGACAATGCCGATAAGTTCTACAAGGCTCCCGAAGCAGAAACCGGCAAGTCCGTTGCCATCGTCGGCGGCGGCCCCGCAGGCCTCAGCGCAGCTTTCTATCTGCGTAAGGCAGGCAACAAGGTTACCGTTTACGACGTTAAGGACGAAGTTGGCGGCATGCTCATGTATGCTATCCCCGCTTATCGTCTCCCCAAGACCGTTGTTCGCAAGCTCATTGACGCCCTCAAGGGCATGGGCATCGAGTTCAAGACCGGCGTTCGCATCGGTGTTGACGTTCTTCCCGAGGATCTCGAGAAGCAGTACGACAGCGTTTGCTACTCCACCGGTACCTGGAAGCGTCCCGTTGCAGGTCTTGCAGGCGAAGAGCTGACCCACTTCGGTCTGGACTTCCTCGTTGGCGTTGAGAAGTGGATGGAAGGCAAGATCGGTTCCGAAGTTATCGTAACCGGCGGCGGTAACGTTGCTATGGACGTTGCTATCACCGCAAAGCGCCTGGGTGCCAAGAAAGTAACCATGGCTTGCCTCGAAGACCGCGACACCATGCCTGCAAGCAAGGAAGAAATCGCACGCGCCGAAGAAGAAGGCGTAGTCATCATGCCCTCCTGGGGTCTTTCCAAGGTCATCGAGGAGAACGGCGTAGTTAAGGGTCTTGAGATCAAGCGCTGCGTTTCCGTTCGTGACGCTGAAGGCCGCTTCAATCCTCAGTACGATGAGAGCGAGAAGCAGGTTATCCCCGGCGAAAACATCCTCATGGCTATCGGTCAGTCTGTTGACCTCTCCTTCCTCGATGAGAAGTATCAGGTTCAGCTCAGCGCTCGTGGCTTGATCGACATCGACAACGAAGCTATGACTTCCCGTCCCGGCATCTATGCAGCCGGCGACGCTACCACCGGCCCCGGCACCGTCATCAAGGCTATTGCCAACGGTCACAAGGCTGCCAACGGTATGAACAAGTACCTCGGCGTTACCGCCGTTCCCACCGCTGATGCAAAGCTGCGCTTCACCAAGCCTGCTGACGATGCTGTTACCCGCACCAAGAAGATGGTTCTCCGTGAGGTTGCTCTCGAGGAGCGTTCCCTCACCGTTGAGGACGCCTTCACCGCTACCATGGAAGAGGCTACCGAGGAAGCTAAGCGCTGCCTGAGCTGCGCCTGCTATGCAGTACATCCCTCTGACATAGCTCCCGCTCTCGTTGCTCTTGGCGCAAAGGTTATCACCACCAAGCGTGAGCTGGATATCAACGACTTCTTCACCGTTAAGGTTCCTGCAAGCACCGTTCTGCAGCCCGGCGAAATCGTCACCGAGATCCAGATTCCCGCTCCCGCAGCCGGCGTAAAGACTGCATTCATCAAGTTTGCTTATCGTAAGTCCATCGACTTCCCCGTAGTAAACTGCGCAGTTGCTGTTGGCGGCGATGAGCCTCGCGTTTGCCTGAACGCCGTTGCTCCCGTTCCCTACCGCGCCATCAAGGCCGAGGAACTGCTCAAGGGCAAGGAAATCACCGAAGAGCTGGCTGAAGCCGCCGGCGAGGCTGCCGTTATCGGTGCTCAGCCCGACGAGGACAACCGCTTCAAGGTACAGATCGCTAAGGTTATGGTAAAGAGAGCTCTTCTCTCCATCAAGTAAGATCTGCTGAATAACAAATTATCCCCGACTCCGTTTGGAGTCGGGGATTTTTGTCATTATTGAGTATTCAATTAAAACTGCATGGGCTTGAGATCTTCCGCAATTTCCACCTCAAAGGGCAGCAGATCGAGTATCTGGGTCTGCATATCGATGCCGGGTGCTACCTCGGTAAGCACAAGACCGTTGGGGCCAAGGCGGAATACGCAGCGTTCGGTAATGTAAAGTATCTCCTGATTGTTTGCGTAAGCGTTCTTCACGCTGAAGCTGAAGCTGCCTACACTCTCTACGAACTTGGGAATCTTGCCCTCGTTTGTAATAGTGACTTTTTCGCCGTCGAAGCTGCCGTCGATGCCCTTGCTGTTGAAGGTCATGC
>JAFXFT010000108.1 GCA_017513385.1 Oscillospiraceae bacterium
AAGAGGCAGCCCCGCCTCATAGCAGAAAATGGTCTTATGCTCCGCGCCGTGGTATTCAAATACACGGTGGATATCCTTCATGCGGGTGGCAAGCCACACGTAGGTGAGGAAAATGGCGATACGGATAACGCCCTCGATGAGGTTCATTATTATGCGGGACTTGATAAAGTTCGTGAAGATACCTGCAATCAGCGTGGGCAGCAGCATGAAGAGCACGACTGCCAGCCCGATTCCGAAGACCATTGCAACGCCTATCATCAGCTTCTCAGCCTTTTCGCCGCTGAAATGCTCGTTTATCCACTTATCGATTTTGGATTCCTGCGCCTCCTGCTCCTCAAGGGGCATCTGCTCGGCAGAGAACATCAGCGCGCGGACGCCATTGGACATAGAGCCGAGGAAGTTAACGCAGCCACGAACCAGCGGCCAGCCCAGTATGGGATACTTATCCTTTATGAACTTGATTTCTTCTTCCTTGACTACCAGCCCGTTTTCACCGCGAACCACTATAGCGCGCTTCTTCGGACCCTGCATCATTATACCTTCGATAAGTGCCTGTCCGCCGATAGATGTGCGGAAGCCACATGATTTTTCTTTTTTCGCCACGGGAATCAACTCCTTGCTTCGAGCTGTTTCGCTCGACTATCACTGTTTGTTAACAGGCAGCAGAACGGTAACCAGTATACCGCCGCCCTGTGCATTTTCTATTTTAAGTATGCCGTCATGCAGCCTTACAATTTCATCGCAGACCGCAAGACCGATACCGCTTCCACGTTCCTTGGAACTGCCCTTATAGAATTTGTCCTTAACATGAGGCAGCTCGTCCTCAGGTATACCGGGGCCAAAGTCGCGTACGGTTATCATTGCGTAGTCGCGGCCCGTATCATCGTAGTTTTCCTCAAGGGAAATAGCTACGATAATGCGCTTGCCCTCTCTGCCGTACTTTGCCGCATTGTCAAGCACGTTGAGGAACACCTGCTTAAGGCGCTGGGGGTCAGCCACCATCATGGGCAGGGGTTCGACAGCAGGCTCGTATTCGAGGCTCATGCCCTCCTGACGCAGCAGCTCACCGTAGGTGAAAGTTGCCTCTTCAAGTTCAGCCTCAAGGTCAATATCGGTGACGTTTACCGTGAAGCGACCGTCTGCCATTCTGGTGAATTCCAGTAATTCTTCAACCAGACGGGTAAGGCGGCGCGCCTCCTTGAGGATTATTGAGATACCCTTTTGGGAATCTTCGCTCATTTCCGTATCGTACATAAGTGTCTCGCCCCAGCCGGTAATAGCCGTAAGAGGGGTTCTGAGTTCATGGGAAACGGAGGATATAAATTCGGTTTTCATCTTGTCCGAGCGGCTGATAGCCAGCGACATTTCGTTGATCGCATTGGTCAGTTCACCTATTTCGTCGCTGTATGCGCTCTCTATCTTAACGCCGTAGCCGCCGTCGGCTATACGCCGCGCAACGCCGGTTATCTCCTGCACCGGCTTTACGATTGAGCGTATAAATATCATGTTCATAGTGAACACAAATGCAAGGATAAGTACTCCTATAGCCACCGCACCAAGCACGCTAAGTGCCACCTGTCTGTCTATATTCCGCAGGCTGGATACATAGCGCATGACGCCGACCACCTGACCGTTGGAGTAGATCATGGGGCTGCTTACGGCGATTATGCGCTCGCCGGTGGTGGGGCTTTTGCCTGTCCATGTGCTGATTTTTTTGCTGCGGATCGCCTCGTTTATCTCAGGTGTACCCGGAGAAGTACCCGCGGTTATGCCGTAGGTTGATATTTCCACGCTGCCGCCGGTATTGATAAACTGCAGCTCCAGCTTATCCCGCTCGTCAAATCTTTCGGTATAGTTATAGGCGCTCTGATAATACTCGGCGTAGGTCTTGGTTATATAGTTGGCGAAAAAGTCAGTAGCTGTTTTAGCCTTGTTTTCAAGGCTTGTCTGCACGCCGATATAGTAATTGCTGCTTACGGCAACCGCAAAGGCACCGATAGCCACAATCACTACGATGAGTGTTATAAGCATACTGTTAAGCAGCCAGCGTTTTTTAAGACCCTTGATTTTCAATCTTCTTTAACCTCTCAGAAGCCCCATTTATAGCCATAACCCCAAACGGTGGTTATATAGGACGGATTTGTGGGATCATCTTCCACTTTTATTCTAAGCCTGCGGATATTTACATCCACTATTTTCAGCTCGCCCAGATAGTCCCTGCCCCAAACGGCATTGAGTATCTCCTCGCGGGACAGTGCCTTGCCAGGGTTATCCATGAAGAGCTTGACTATGGAATATTCCACCTGAGTCAGGCGGATTCGCTCACCGTTCTTTTCAAGGGAACGATTGCGGGTATTGAGCTTGAAAATGCCGCGGACTATCTCACCACTCTCCTCCTCTTCGTCGCCGCCCACTCTGCGATAAAGGGCGTCGATGCGAGCAGTAAGCTCTGCGGGAGAAAAGGGCTTGGTAACATAGTCATCGGCTCCGGTCATAAGTCCGGTTACCTTGTCCATCTCCTGAGTGCGGGCAGTGAGCATGATTATGCCCATCTTGGAGCCTGAGGCACGGATATGGCGGCAGACCTCGAAGCCGTCGGTATCGGGCAGCATGATGTCCAGCAGAGCCACCTTGATGTCAGGGTGATTCTTTATCTGCTCGAATGCCTCGGCACCGGTAGATGCCTCAATAGGTTCATAGCCGGAGCGGCGCAGATTTATAACCACGAAACTGCGGATACTGGACTCGTCTTCAAGTACAAGAACTTTTTTCATTCAGCACACACTCCTTTTTTAAGTAAGACCCGTTACCCACTCGGAGTAGATCAGGTGCAGATTCTCTTTAAGATACTGGTAATCCACAAGGAATTCCCAGCCTTCGCCGTCCACTATCAGTTCGGCAGCATAGATAACCTCGTCCTCGCGGCGGATAACCTGTCGGTTGCCTCTTGTGGCGGCAACCGCTCTGTTTTCGCCGGTAAGAGCATAGATTTTAAGGAAATCGGTGACCGGCTGATCCTCGCCGTTCCAAACAGAGAATACAACGGCACGCTCTCCGCCTGCGGTATCCTCACGGCGTACGGTAACCCCGCCGCGCCAGTTATCCGGGATAACAAGATACCAGCTGTCGGAATAATTGTGGTATGTGGTCAGCGCCAGCTCACCTGTACCTCTGCGGCTGAAGTTATACC
>JAFXFT010000109.1 GCA_017513385.1 Oscillospiraceae bacterium
CCTTCGTAGGTCTCCTCGCCGGTATCGTTGTAGACATCAGCTATGGATTTATTGATCCTCGTATAAGAATGGGGCAGAAGAAATGATGAACAAAAATGTTGATTATATGAATATACCCCAGGAACAGTTCGAGTTCGTCAACCACGGCGAGCGCATCTCGGACAAGAAGTTCGAGGACAAGCCCATCGGCTATTTCAAGGATGCCTGGATCCGTTTCCGCAAAAACAAGGCTTCTATCGTTGCAGCCATCATAATCCTGCTGATAGTCCTTTTTGCATTTGCAGCTCCCCTGCTTACCACTAATTTCACAGACACCTTCATGGATGTTTTCTACGCCAAGAAGCCTCCCCGCAACCTCACCCTCATGAACATCGGTATTGCCGACGGCGGCACTGACCGCGATTTCTCCGACAAGGGTCTTATCAAGGCCATCGGTATCGGCATGGCCGCAGAAGATCGCGACGGTGCAGGTGATGTTACTCTCGAGGAAGGCATGGTAAGCTATTACCAGCCCATGATTGAGATCGGCAACAGCTATGAGATAACCGAGATCAAGGGTGCAAAGCCCAAGACCATATTCGAGGGACGCATTGACAACTACCTTGAAGTCGGTTTCCTCTACCGCAGCATTGAGCAGAGCGAGTACCACAAGATCGTGGCTTGGGAAGAAGAAACAGGTCTACAGGTTCTCTATCCTCTCGTTGCCGAAAACGAGTGGAACATCGACTCCTCCGATGCAAACAACTGGTACAAGACCAAAAAAGGTGCTCCCATTTATCTCAATGAGAATGGCAAGGCTAAGGAAATTGCCTACGGTCCCGGAATGGTTCTCGAGGATAACTATAAGCGCGACGGCGAAGGCAATCCCCTGTACTACGAATACACCGGCGGCGGCACCACCGAGACCGCTCAGTACAAGGTTCGCGTTCTCTATTATAACTACTACCGCTATTTGAATGGATTTGAGCCCGAATACCTCATGGGCACCGACAGCCAGGGCTATGACCTCTCCCTTCGTATGGCAGGCGGTATCCGTCTTTCCCTGCTGCTGGCAGTTTGCGTTTCCATCATTAACCTCACCCTCGGCGCTATCTACGGCGCTATTGAGGGCTACTACGGCGGCGCCGCCGATATGATAATGGAGCGTATTTCCGACATTCTCAACGGCGTTCCCTTCATCGTTGTTGCAACCCTCTTCCAGATCCACCTTGCAAACAAGGTCGGCGCAATACCATGTCTGCTATTCGCCTTCGTTTTGACGGGCTGGATAGGAACCGCAGCGCGTACAAGAACTCAGTTCTACCGTTTCAAGGGTCAGGAATACGTTATCGCAGCCCGCACCCTTGGCGCAAAGGACAGACGTATTATCTGGAAGCACATCTTCCCCAACTCTCTGGGTACAATTATTACCGCAAGTATTCTTGTTATCCCCGGCGTCATCAACTCCGAGAGTATGCTCAGCTATCTGGGTATCGTAAAGCTCAGCACCATTGACTTCACTTCTCTCGGTAACTTGCTGGCTGACGCCAACGGTATTTGGACCAATTACCCCCATCTTCTCCTGTTCCCCGCACTTATCCTTTCCCTGCTGATGATTTGTTTCAACCTTTTCGGCAACGGTCTGCGCGATGCGTTCAACCCGTCGCTGCGTGGCGTGGAGGAGTGATAAGATGTCTAAAATACTTGAAGTAAAAGATCTGAAAATCTCCTTCCGTACCACCAACGGTACTCTGAAGGCTGTCCGCGACATCTCCTTCAACTTGGAGCGCGGCAAGACTCTCGCCATCGTTGGCGAATCCGGTTCCGGTAAGTCCGTAACTTCAAAGGCCATTCTCGGCATTCTCGCAGGTAACTCCATAATTGAGGGCGGCGAGATAATCTACGATGGTAAGGACCTGCTGAAAATCACTGAAGAGGAAATGTGCAAGATCCGCGGCGACAGAATATCCATGATATTCCAGGATCCTCTTTCCTCCCTTAACCCCATTGTCAAGATCGGCAAGCAGATAACCGAGGCCATGCTCCTCAAGAACAAGGGCACCCGCCGCTCCGCAAGAGAGGACTTCAACAGCACCCTCGCTCTTCTCAAGGAAAGCATGATTTCTGCTGCCGGCGGCTCCGATAAGGAAAAGATCGGTGAGCTGGTCACCACTTTCGATAAGTTCAACATCGAAGCTATCAAGCTGGAAAATGACTACAACACCGCACGTACAGCCGCCGAAGAGCTGGTTGCAGACATCGACGAATTCATCTTCATGATGGAAAAGAAGCAGAAGCAGGACGTCAAGGGTCGCCTTAAGGACTTTGCTGCAAAGCTTAAGACCGTACGCACCCCCTATCTCACCAAGAACTATGATTCTCAGCTGACCACCATGAGTGGTGAGCTGGATCGCGCCCGTGCCTCCTATCAGCAGATAAAAGGTGAGGGCATACAGCTTTCCCAGGAGATAAGTGAACTGCTGGCTAAGCTCAACACCCTGCTGGCAGAACTTCTTGCTCAGCCCCGTCCCGATTTCTTCCGCATCGGCTATTACATGCTGAAGAACCCCGGCGATGACCTCAGCGGCCGTCCCGTGGAGGAAGTCAACGAGATGACTCTCCGCTACCTTGAAGATAACTTCATGAACGAGTTTATTCAGTTGGCTGAAAAGGGTATCGCCCATTCCTTCAACACTTCTCTCGAGAAGAAAAAGGCTCTCCTGCCCAAGCTTCAGAAGGCATGCGAATTCTATCTTGGCAGCTTCGACAAGGTTTCTGCCCGCAAGATGCTCAAAGAAATCGCAGACGAGGTCGATGCCTCTATTGACCGTCTTGAAACCAGCAAGGACAGCATTGCATATACCTTCCGCACTGCTCTTGACAACGCCATTGACAGATATTTCACCGCTATCGTCAAGAACCCCAAGGAAGAGGCACGCTATGCCAAGCAGAGTAAGAAGCGCGACGCACTTATCGCTCGCGGCAAGACCGTTGACTGGAAGGTAGTTCCCAAGGTTGTTTACGATCTCGACGAACTCAAGGCCAACATCTCCGCCGTCGTGGATAATCTTATCCTTCACTACGAAAACCACATCGCAGTTGCTGATTCTGTGGATTTCCATGCACGCAGCATCGCTCTTGTGGACTATTTCAAGGGCAAGGCCTCCCAGATCGTTCAGCACATCACCAAGCGCATGGCCAAGGAAAAGGCTATCAAGCTGATGACTGAGGTAGGTATCCCCGAGCCCCGCATCCGCTATTATCAGTATCCTTTCGAGTTCTCCGGCGGTATGCGCCAGCGTATTGTTATCGCTATCGCTCTTGCGGCAAATCCCGATATTCTTATCTGCGACGAGCCCACCACCGCCCTTGACGTTACCATTCAGGCTCAGATCCTTGAGCTTATCAACAAGCTCAAAGCAGAGCGTAATCTCTCCGTCATCTTCATTACCCACGACCTCGGCGTAGTTGCCAATATGGCAGACGACATCGCCGTTATGTACGCAGGTAAGGTAGTCGAGTACGGTACTGCGGACGACATTTTCTATGATCCCCGCCATCCCTACACCTGGGCACTCCTCTCCTCCATGCCCGATCTGGACACCAAGGAGAAGCTGGACGCCATTCCCGGCACCCCGCCCAATATGATCTATCCTCCCGTCGGCGACGCATTTGCCGAACGTAACAAGTACGCAATGAAGATAGACTTTGAGCAGCAGCCCCCCAAGTTCGAAATTTCTCCTACCCATTGGGCGGCTACATGGCTGCTGCACCCCAATGCGCCTAAGGTTGAGCCTCCCCGCATCATCACCGACCGCATTGAAAGAATGAAGAAAGCAGGAGGTATCGACTAATGAGCAACACCAACAACAACGAAGTCTTGCTCCGTGTGGAAAACCTCTGCCAGTACTTCAAAATGGGCAGTTCCGAGCTCAAGGCAGTTGACAACGTCAGCTTCGACATCAAGAAGGGTGAAGTTTTTGGTCTTGTTGGTGAATCCGGCTGCGGTAAAACCACCACCGGACGCTCCATCATCAAGATTTATGACATTACCTCCGGCAGCATCTTCTTCAAGGGACAGCGTATCTGCGCCGGTACCCGCAGCTACAAGGATGCCATCAAGGCAGCCAAAAAAGAGCTGCGCACCGCCGACTCCGCCCGCAAGGCAGAGCTGGAGAAGATAATTGCCGACAATACCGAGGCCATTCGTCAGGCAAAGTTCGACCATGATCATTCCGACGAAGAGTACGCAAAGACTCTGGTAGCCAAGGTCGAAGCCGACTATGCGCCCCGCTTTGAGGAAGCTAAGAACGATCCCGCCAAGCTCGCCGAGCTGAAAAAGGCCTACAAAGAAGACCTGCGCGTAGCCAAAAAGACCAAGCTCATCACCAATATCCAGATGATTTTTCAGGATCCCATCGCTTCTCTTAATCCCCGTATGACCGTACGTGAGATTATTGCCGAGGGTCTTATTATCAACGGTATCCGCGATCAGAAGTACATCGATGAAAAGGTGTACGAGATTCTCGAACTGGTTGGTCTTGTACGAGAGCACGCAGGACGCTATCCTCACGAGTTCTCCGGTGGTCAGCGTCAGCGTATCGGTATTGCCCGCGCTGTTATCATGCGCCCCGACCTGCTCATCGCAGACGAGCCTATTTCCGCGCTGGACGTTTCCATTCAGGCTCAGGTCATCAACCTGCTCAACGAGCTGCGTGAACGACTTGGTCTGACTATTCTGTTCATCGCCCATGACCTCTCCGTTGTAAAGTACTTCTCCGACAGAATCGGTGTTATGTATTTCGGCAACATGGTTGAGCTGGCACCTGCAGACGAGCTTTTCGCTCATCCCCTGCATCCCTACACCCGCTCCCTGCTTTCCGCAATTCCCCTGCCCGATCCCCACGCAGAGAAGCGCCGCACGAGAATTACCTACAATTCCCTTGCTGAGCACGATTACACCACCGATCTGCCCTCCATGCGTGAGGTTGCCCCCGGACATTTCGTTTACTGCAACGATGCCGAGGAGCAGAAGTATAAGAAGGAACTGGGACTGTGAGCAAGAAGCTGAGAAACAATCTGCTGAAATACGGCATCACCGTTTTCATCGGTGCATTAATGGTGTGGCTGGTTATCCGCGGCTACGGCTATGCCGAAGCCACCACCGCTGCCCAGCGCTACCGCATTCTCAGCGATGCATTTACCATTCCCGGTGTGATATTCATGCTCTGCGCACTGCTTGTGCTGGTTTCCAACAAGGGTGCATTTGAAGGTATATCCTACATTTTCGGTTATGCTTTTCAGATTTTCGTCCCCGGTGCCGGTAAGAAGCATGAGAAATACGGTGATTACGTTGAAAGAAAGCGCCAGAAAGGCGGAGTAAAGGGCTTCGGTTTCCTGTTCTTCACAGGCCTCGCCTTCCTCCTCATTTCCATCGTTTTCATCGTCCTGTTTTATGCACAATAATGCAGTAAATCCCTTGGAGCCCACGGACTCCAAGGGATTTTTGTTTAGAATTATATTTTTGAAAGCGCTGCTTCGATCACTTTTATATCTTCAATATCTTTTGCTCTTCCCAACTGTTTCTTCATTTCAAGAAGGCCTTTTAAGGAAATCACAGGTATTCCTTCTATGATAACCACCTCATCAAACAGCCAGTTTTCAAATATTTCCACATCTTCGGCTACCAAAATTTTTCTTGTACCATCGTCCAGCACAGCGGTCTTGCATCCACTGCTTTCCAATATATCGGCTAAAGCCTTGGTGCAGCCTAAATCTACATCACTTGTCGCTTCTCTAAGGCCATGCAAAACCATTGCACTCCCTGCAACGACCCAATATTCGCTGTGGGAATAATTCAACCGCTTCAATCGTTCAAGAATTCCGAATTTTGTCACTTCTATCCTCCCTGCAACAATCGTCATGCCGTTTATTATGCAGTATACTCCCATTTATTTCAATGATATATCGCCTGCGCGATATGATATACGGCTTGCACCGCATGATATACTTGCTTCGCAAGCATGATATAATATCCGTCCCCTTCATACGCGAAGCGTATATCACCAGTTACACAAGGAACGCATATCATTGAAAAAAAGACTTGCTAATGCAAGTCTTTTTTCAATGGCGCAGACGGTGGGATTCGAACCCACGTGCGATTGCTCGCAAACTGATTTCGAGTCAGCCCCGTTATGACCACTTCGATACGTCTGCACATCTGCATATAATTCTTTATAAGCTATAAAAGTATAACAGAGGCGGGAGGAAATTGCAAGCCGCAAATTCCTCCCGCTCAATTTTATTTAAGATAGTTCTTGAACTTGCCCCAGCCTGCTGTAAAGATAATAGTGCCGAGGATAAGTGGAATAACAGCGGTATAGTACATGGTTGCGTAGCTGCCGCTGATATCTACCACAAAGCCGCCAACGATGGGGCCGAGGAAGTAGCCAAGGTCAAGGCCGAAATAATTGGTGTTGCTGGCTGCACCGCGGCGCAGTGGATCTACGCAGCTGACGCAGAGGGTCTGAATGGAGGGCTGGATAGCACCGTAGCCGATGGCGGCAAGGACTGCGCCCACGAAGGTCATCCACAGGGTGTGGCTGCTGCCGACAATGAGGAAAGATGCCACGAAGCAAACGGCAGCGGGATAGAATATCTTCTTGATGCCGTACTTATCCAGCAGCTTACCGCAGAGGGGTCGCGCCGCAAGAAGCACGATTGCGTAAACGGTGAAGTAATATCCGATATTCTCAATACCGCGCTCCTGAGCAAAAAGCTTCATATAGGAGGTATACATTATGCTGGACATGGAGAAGAGCAGCATAAGTATTGCGGGGAAAATGGACTCAACTGCAATGATGTTGTTATACCACTTGCCCAGCTTATCCAGTTCTTCTTTGGATTCGCGCTTATAGGGCATAAGTGCGCAGGGCAGAATGGACACCAACATACAGGCTGCGGACACGAGGAAAACTATCTTATAGCCGGCAGTGCCGCCAAAGGTCGCGTTACCCCAATCACAGACGCTCATGCCGATTGTGGGGCCGATTGCGGTGGTGATTGCGCCGCCTACACCGAAGAATCCAAGACCGGAGCCCATCTTATCCTTGGGCAGATAGTCTGCCGCAAGCACCAGATTAAGAGAACCAATAAAGGCGAACTGAATGCCATGGAGGATTCGGGCAACGATGAACATGCCCGTATTTGCGCTGACGGCATAGACCACGTTAACGATAACGCCCATGCCGTAGGCAAAGTACATGATATGTTTCTTATTCAGTTTCGTTATCGCCGGTCCGGAGAAAGGTCTTGCCGCGAAGGATATGCCAAAATACAGACCGGTTATAACGCCTGCCATTACCGTGCCTGCGCCAAGGATACCAGCGTATTCCGATACGAGAGTGTTGAGAAAGTTCTGCGAGAAACAGAGCAGTGCATTTGCAATAAAGGCGCATATGTATCCTCTGTTCCACATGGTTTTATACTGTGTTTCCGTAATGCTCATCTCCTGTTTTTCTTTTTTCATTACATTAATGTTATCATGCCGCGTAACTTGCGTCAAGGGAGCGCAATAATAGATATTGCTTTTTACGCTAAATTAATGTACAATATACAAATCCTTATATGATAGGAGAATAATCATGTCAAGAAACATTCTGCCGGAGGGCTATACCCCCCTGCTTTCCATTTATGAAACTCAGCGCGCAATCGGTATGCTCAAGCGTCTTTTTGAGGATGAGCTTGCCGGTGCACTGCGCCTGCACCGAGTATCCGCGCCCCTTTTCGTTTCCGCCGCCTCCGGTCTTAACGATGACCTTAACGGCATAGAGCGCCCTGTTGCTTTTGACGTAAACGGCGTTAAGGATACCGCACAGGTAGTCCACTCTCTTGCAAAGTGGAAGCGCCTTGCGCTCAAGCGCTACCAGTTCGCACCCGGCGAGGGTCTTTACACCGACATGAATGCCATTCGCCGCGATGAGGATCTCGACAGCCTCCACTCTGCCTACGTTGACCAGTGGGACTGGGAAAAGATAATCACCGCCGAGCAGCGCGATGTAGAGTACCTCAAGGAGACCGTGCGTTCCATCGTAAATGCGCTGGTGGACACTCAAAAGTTCCTGCGCAGCGTATTCCCCCAGCTTTCCGTTCTTCCCAAAATCCCCCGCGAGGTCACCTTCGTCACCAGCCAGGAGCTTGAGGATCTTTATCCCG
>JAFXFT010000110.1 GCA_017513385.1 Oscillospiraceae bacterium
CCTGTGAATTAAGTTCTGCTTTCACATTAGCTTCCTTTGCCTTTTCCACTTTTTTCACCTACTGCTTTCGCTCTTTTTACTCCATTCGACATATGCCGTCAAATAAAAAGCGCACTCGGCCAACAAGCCAAGTGCGACCGATTTTCTCGCAGCAGTTTCCTATACGATAGACCTTTCCCAAGATATACCTATAGGATTTCACACATCGTCGGTATTCTGGCTCACATCTTTGGGGACTTCATCCCTGCGCTTGCGTTCCGCCTTCCCAGGTTTCCCCAGTGACCGGATCACTCCATGAACACAAACTCCAATGTATACAGCAACGGGTAAGCTCCGGACTCCCACCGGATTTCCTAATCGCCGCGCCTGCCGACTTCTATACGGCAGTCTTGACGGGCGACACGATGCAATTTATTTATTTTTCATACAAAAAGTGCCCGTACTATCCGTACGGGCACAACATATCATCAAGATATACGCCCAGTGACGGCAGACGTTCACAAACAGCTCAACGTATCTGACTCATCCTCTTTTTAGAGGCTTCACAGTGACCCACTCGTGGGGATTTGCACCCCGTTCCGTCTCCGGTAAACTCCGGTAAACTGTCTCTTATATTGAGTTTTTCAAATCACTTAATAATATAAGCCTTAGTGCAGCGAATGTCCATGGCATGACAGTGCTATTCCATAGATTATTCGCGTTTTATATGCCCGGATACGCAAAAATCCCCGCTTCGATTGAAGCGGGGATTTTGTATCTTACAAAGAATAAATTACTTTGCAGCCTTCTCAGCGCGAATGGACTCGATGAGCTGGGGAACAACCTTGAACAGGTCGCCGCAGATACCGTAGTCAGCGATTTCGAAGATGGGAGCAGCATCCGCCTTGTTAATGGCAATGATCAGCTCGGAATCCTGCATACCTGCCTTGTGCTGGATAGCACCGGAGATACCAAGAGCGATGTAAACCTTGGGATGAACGGTCTTACCGGTCTGACCAACCTGGTGGTCAGCGGTGATGTAACCAGCGTCAACAGCAGCACGGGATGCGCCGACAACGCCGCCCAGCTCGTCAGCCAGCTCCTGAGCCAGCTTCAGACCGGTCTGAACATCCTTGGAGATACCGGCACCAACGGAAACGATGATGTCAGCACCGATGAGGTCAACCAGCTTCTTTGCGGACTTAACAACCTCGAGAACCTCGGTCTTCATGTCAGCAGCGGTGAGCTCGAAAGCGGGATGGATGATCTCAACAGCCTCAGCCTTAGCTTCGTCATAGGGGCGCTTCTTCATAACGCCGGGACGAACGGTAGCCATAGCAGGGCGGAAACGGGGGCAAACGATGGTAGCCATCAGGTGACCGCCGAATGCGGGACGGGTCATCTTCAGGTTGGTGTTAACGTCGAAGAGCTTGCTCTCGAACTTCATACCATCGAGGTTCAGAGAAGAACCGGTCTTGAGGAACTCGATGTAACCATTCAGGTCAACGTCGAGGTGGGTGCAGTCTGCGCAGAGACCGGTGTGGAGTCTGGCAGCTACACGGGGAGCCAGGTCACGACCGATGTTGGAGGCGCCTACGAGGAAGATCTCGGGCTTGAACTCCATAGCTGCATCGCAGATAACCTTGGTGTAAGCGTCGGTGGTGTAGTTCTTCAGCAGGGGGCTATTGTAAACGTAGACCTTGTCAGCGCCGTAGCCGCCGAGTTCCTTGGCCAGACCGTCAACATCGTCGCCCAGCAGAATGCCGTGCAGCTCTACGCCCAGCTCGTCAGCCAGCTTGCGACCCTCAGAGATGAGCTCGTAAGAGGTGGGCATCATGCTGCCCTGGCGCTGCTCGCAGAATACCCATACATTCTTGAATGCACCGATATCGGCACTATTGAAATTGTTAGCCATTTCTGTTTCTCCCTTCTCTTAGATAATGTGCTTGGCAGCAAGAATGCCAGCCAGCTTATCGGTAGTTGCCTTACCGTCACCCTCAAGCATCTGACCTACGCCCTTCTGGGGAGGAGTGAAGGACTTGAAGATGTTGGTGGGAGAACCCTTAAGACCGATGGTATCGGGCTCGATGAGGGCATGGTTCTGCAGTGCAGGATAATCGTAAACGATCATGGGCTTGTCATAGCACTCTTCGGTACCGAGAACGGTCATGTAACGAGGAGTGTTGAGTTCCTTAACACAGGTGATAACGCAAGGAGTCTGAACCTTAACGGTCATATAGCCATCTTCGAGCTCACGCTTGATGAAGAGAGTGTTGCCTTCCTTCTTGATCTCGCTGGCATAAGTAACCTGGGGCAGGTGCAGCTTCTCAGCGATCTGGGGACCAACCTGAGCGGTGTCACCGTCGATAGCCTGACGGCCGCAGAGGATGATGTCGTCCTCGTCAATGCCGTAGGTGTCAAGACCTGCAGCAACGATCTGAGAAGTAGCATAAGTATCGGAACCACCGAACTCACGGCCGGAGATGAGAACGCTCTCGTCAACGCCCATAGCCATCAGCTCGCGGAGCATGGTCTCAGCGGCGAAGGGTCCCATGGTAACAGCAACGACCTTGCAGCCGAGCTCGTCCTTAAGGGTGAGAGCAGCCTCAATGGCGTTCATATCATCGGGGTTGATGATGGTCTGCATGGAAGCACGGTTCAGAGTACCATCGGGATTAACAGCAACCTTACCGGAGGTATCGGGAACCTGCTTAACAGTAACAAGAATTTTCATTTCGCTTTCCCTCCTTCTTACTTCTTCAGCAGATTGCCAGAGATAACGACCTGCTGGATCTGGCTGGTGCCTTCGTAGATGCTGGTGATACGTGCATCACGGTACAGGCGCTCAACCTTGTACTCCTTGATGTAGCCGTAGCCGCCGTGGATCTGAACAGCCTTGTAGGCGCAGCGGTTAGCAACTTCAGCAGCAAAGTACTTAGCCATGGAGCAAGCGGTGGTAGCATCCATGTTAGCGTCCTTGAGGTTAGCAGCATTGTAAACGAGCTCACGGGCAGCTGCGATCTCGGTAGCCATATCGGTGATCATGAAGCTGATGCCCTGGAAGTCAGCGATGGGCTTGCCGAACTGCTTACGCTCCTTGGCATACTTGATGGACTCATCAAGGCAGGCCTGAGCTACGCCGACAGCCTGAGCAGCCATGCCAAGACGGCCGCCGTCGAGGGTCTTCATAGCGATGGAGAAGCCCTTGTGGAGAGGACCAACGAGGCAATCCTTGCTTACGCGAACGTCTTCGAGGATAACGTCGCTGGTGGGATAGCCGTTGATACCCATCTTATTCTCGTGTGCACCGCAGGAAACGCCGGGGAGCTTCATGTCAACGATGAACATGGAGATACCGCGGGAGCCCTTAGCGGTGGGGTCGGTCTTAGCGAAGACCAGGCACCAGTCAGCAACGGGAGCACCGGAGATGAAGGTCTTACGACCGTTGAGGATGAAGTCGTCGCCATCCTGAACAGCGGTGGTGGTGGTACCGCCTGCGTCAGAACCTGCGCCGGGCTCGGTCAGAGCGAAGACCATGATCTTCTCACCCTTAGCGATGGGAGGAAGGTACTTTGCCTTCTGCTCCTCGGAACCTGCGATAACCAGAGGACCGCCGCCGAGGGAGTTGGAGGTGTTAGCATAGACGGAAAGAACGCAGTCTACGCGAGCGAGTTCCTCAATCATGAGGCAGTAGGTAAGATAATCGGAGCCGGAACCGCCGTACTCCTTGGGGATCTTGATGCCGGTGAAGCCGTACTTAGCCATCTTGTGGAAGATGTCCCAATCGAACTCACCTTCAAGGTCCAGCTTTTCCTGAAGCTCCTTGGTGAACTCGGTCTCGGCAAACTCACGGAACAGCTTCTGCTGAAGAGTGTGCTTTGCATCCAGAATCATTTTATTTCTTCTCCTTTCGGTAATAACATTATCGGAAATTGAACGTGCTCAGTTTTTCAGACGGATTTATTCTAACACAACATTTCTGCAATTACAATACAAAATAATAGGCAAATTTATTGTGTCGAATTATTCTCTCTTTAGAGCTTTTCCCAAATGGTGGCTACTGCGTTGCCGCCGCCGATGCAGAGAGTAGCAAGACCGTACTTTGCCTCGGGACGCTTGAGCATCTCGTGGATGAGAGTTACGGTGATACGGGCGCCGGAAGCACCAACGGGGTGACCAAGAGCGATAGCGCCGCCGTTTACGTTGACCTTGCTCATATCGAACTGGAGGTCACGAGCAACTGCGATGCACTGAGAAGCGAAAGCTTCGTTAGCTTCGATGAGATCCATCTGGTCGATGGTCATGTTTGCCTTTGCAAGAGCCTCACGGGAAGCAGCAATGGGAGCAACACCCATGATAGCGGGATCTACACCGCCCTGGCCCCAGGAGACCAGCTTTGCGATGGGCTTCAGACCGTACTTCTCAACAGCCTCGCCGGAAGCGAGAATGATAGCAGCAGCACCGTCGTTAATACCGGAAGCGTTACCGGCGGTAACACGGCCGCCGTCCTTCTTGAAAGCGGGCTTCAGCTTTGCAAGAGCCTCGGGGCTGGTTGCACGGGGATGCTCGTCAACCTTGAAGTCAACGATGTCCTTCTTAACCTTTACGGGAACGGGAACGATCTCGTCCTCGAAACGGCCGGAAGCAATAGCTGCAGCAGCCTTCTCCTGAGAAGAAAGAGCGAAAGCATCGAGCTCTTCACGGGTCAGATTCCACTGGTCGCATACGTTCTCAGCGGTGATGCCCATGTGATAGTTGTTGTATACGTCCCAAAGGCCGTCGTTAACCATGGTGTCCATCATGGTGGTAGCGTTCATAAGAGCGCCGAAACGGGCAGCGGGCATTGCATAAGGAGCAGCGGACATGTTCTCGCAGCCACCAGCAAGAACGATCTCAGCGTCGCCGCCCTTGATGGCGCGGGCAGCCTCGATAACGGACTTCATACCGGAACCGCAGACCATACCTACGGTGTAAGCGGGAACCTCAACGGGAACGCCGGCGCCCATGGCAACCTGACGAGCGGGGTTCTGGCCAAGACCAGCGGTGAGAACGCAGCCGAACATAACTTCGGACAGCTTTGCGGGATCAAGGTTTGCGCGCTCCAGAGCAGCCTTGGCAACGATAGCGCCCAGCTTGGGTGCGGGAGTATCCTTCAGGCTTCCGCCGAAAGTGCCGATAGCGGTTCTGCAGCAACTAAGCATATATACTTCGCTCATTTTGAAAAACCTCCAATAAATTTTAGTTTTTGGTTGGCTATAAACTTTTCATAGTCATACAGTATACATAATAAACCCATAATGAGCAAAAATCAATATTTCTTTATCCAAAAAAAGCGTTAACTTTGCATTTTCGTCAAAAAACTTGCCTTGCGGGGATTATGATGTTATTTTTAAATAAACCCACATTACAGGAGGAACAGCAATGAGCACAGCCGTTATACTCGCCGGCGGAAAAAGCAGCCGCATGGGTCAGGATAAAACCCAGCTGATATACCACGGAAAGACCCTGCTTGCAGGAGCTGTCGAGCGTTTTTCCGCAAGCTTCGACAACGTATACCTGAGCATCGGTGCCCCAGAGAAATATCCTGATATAAAGGCTGAGCGTGTAATCGACCTCTACCCCGGCTGCGGACCTATGGCAGGTCTCCATGCTGCACTGTTGAAAACTCCCGATGAAGGAGTATTCCTCGCTGCTGCCGATCTTCCTTTTTCTTCGCCTGCTGCAGCATTGAAAATAATTGAGATTTGCGGCGATAATGCTTCGGCCGTCATCGTTAGAGAGAACGGGAAATTTGAACCAGCTTTCGGCTACTACACGAAGCCGCTGCTGCCTTTTATAGAGGAATGTCTTGCAAACGGCAAATACAGAATGATGCAGCTTTTTGACGTTCTCCCCTGCCGACAGGTTTCCCCTGCCGAGCTGGGCGAGCTTTGGCGCGAGGATATGCTGGATAACCTCAATTATCCCGAGGACTATGAGCGCTTAATCGGAAATTGACTATTGAACTTTTAATTCAATGGTGATATGATTATTGGAGTTAATCGGGCACTTGCCCCTAAATAAAATACACGAAAGGAATTGATTCCTGATGAGCTACAAGATTACTATGAAGAACGAGGCCGTTCAGTACGAGGCTCCCGGCCATTTCGAGTGCAAGACCACCCATCTGCACAACCCCGCTGACGTTAACAACGGCACCATCGTTATGGGTCTTTCTCACTTCCTCCCCGGCGGCGGCGCAAACATGGCTCCCGCTAACTTCGAGATGGTTTACTATGTACAGAAGGGTGAAATGACTGTTTCTCTCGACGATGGCAAGGACTACGTCCTCCACGCAGGTGACAGCCTGCACTTTGGCCCCGGCACCGGCCGCGCCTGCAAGAACACCGGTGTTGAGTGCGCTGAGATGATCACCGTTATGATCAAGCCCCAGGCCTAATCACTGATTTTCATTTGAAACGTAAAAATCGGGATGCAATTGCATCCCGATTTTTTATTTTCCCTGTGCTTCTATTTTTTCCGCAAGCTCTGTTAGATAGAGCCAACGCTCTGTTTTTTCGTCAAGGCGCTTTGTAATATCCTCAAGCTTTTCGTTGAGTTCCATCAGCAGCACATAATCTCCGCCTGCTGCATTTATGTCCCTTTCGCACTGCGCTTTTTCTTCTTCCAGTGCGGCAAGATCTGCATCTATGGTTTCATATTCGCGCTGCTCCTTGAAGCTGAATTTCAGCTTTTGGGGCTTGGGCTGGCGAGGCTCCGTGTTCTTTTTCTCCACAGGAGCGCGCTTTTCCTCAACCTCGGGCGGACGCTTCTCCAGATAGTCAGAGAAGTTTCCGGAGTATATGTCAACCACTCCCCCGCCGCGTACATCGAAAATGGAATCCGCGATTTTATCAAGGAAATAGCGGTCATGGGAAACTGCTATTACAGCACCCGAGAAAGAATCCAGATAATCCTCAAGTATGGTCAGTGTTTCAATATCCAAATCATTTGTAGGCTCGTCCAGCAGCAGGATATTAGGTGCTGAAACGAGGATATTGAGCAGGAAAAGCCTTCTGCGCTCGCCGCCGCTGAGCTTGCCTATAGGCGAATACTGCAGGTCGGAGTTGAACAGAAAACGCTCCAGCATCTGCGATGCGGAGAAGGTTCCCTCTTCGGTATGAACCTCGGCGGCAGTTTCGCGGATATAATCATAGACTCGCTGATTGGGATCAAGCTCCTTGCCCTCCTGAGAGAAGTAGCCTATTTTCACAGTTGCGCCTACATCGATAACGCCGCTGTCGGGCTCCATGCGTCCTGCAATAAGGTTGAGCAAAGTAGATTTGCCCGCGCCGTTCTTACCTACTATACCGATTCGGTCATGACGCTTGATGTTATAGGAGAAGTCATTCAGTACGCACTTATCATCAAAGCGCTTGCTGACGCTATCTATCTCTATAAGCTTCTTGCCAAGGCGTGAGGAAACGGTGACAAGCTGCACGCTGTCATCGGTTTCGGGTGCGTCCATATCCTTAAGAGCGTAATAACGCTCTATGCGCTCCTTACTCTTTGTGCCGCGAGCTCTTGCGCCGCGCATTATCCATTCCTTTTCGCGGCGGAGTATGGCCTGACGCTTGCGCTCGCTGGCTTCTGCCATCTCGTAACGTTCTGCTTTAAGTTCGAGATATTTGGAGTAATTGGCTTCGTAGCTATAGAGCTTAGTGCGGGAAAGTTCTACGATTTTGGTAACCACGCGCTCAAGGAAGTAGCGGTCATGGGTTACCATTATCATACCGCCCGCAAAGCGGCGCAGCTTATCCTCCAGCCACATTACCATGTCGCTGTCAAGGTGGTTGGTGGGCTCATCAAGAATAAGCACATCCGCAGGCTGGATAAGAGTTGCCGCAAGGGCAGCTCTTTTTTTCTGTCCGCCGGAAAGCGTGCCGACCTTTGCCTCGAAGTCATTTATTCCAAGGCGATTGAGCATGGCTTTGACCTCGTACTCATTCACCTCGCGGAACTCGGGAGAAAATCCCGCAAACACCTGCTCAAGGACGGTATTATTATCGTCCATAACAGGGTTCTGGGAAAGATACGCCACACGTGCATTTCTCTGCACGGTAATGCGTCCCTCGTCGGCTTCTTCAACGCCCGCAAGGATTTTCAGCAGGGTGCTTTTGCCCGTTCCGTTTATGCCAATGATACCAATGCGCTCCCGCTCGTTAAGATACAGTGTCGCGTCCTGCAGCAGCTGCTTGGTACCGTAATTTTTAGATAGATTTTCCGCCGAAAGCAGCATTACAGTTCTCCTACTCTGCCGATAAACTTCTTCACAACGGCAATGGATACTTCCGCAGCCTTGACTACAAACTGAGCATAATCCATTCCGCCGCCCTCACCGTCGGAGATGGTGCGAAGGATTGCGAAAGGTACGTTATTGATATAGCAAACCTGACCGATAGCGCCGCCTTCCATCTCGGCTGCGATAACGTCGAACTTGGAGCGTATCTCGTCCTTTTTCTCCTTGCCTGCAACAAACTGGTCGCCGGAGGCTATAGTACCAACAACACACTTGCTGCCCATTTCGCGTACACAATCGGCAAGCAGTGCAGAAAGCTTTTCGTCTGCAGGAACGGTAATGATATTGATGCCGGAAATAAGACCCACGGGGTCGCCAACAGCGGAGGTATCCATATCATGCTGGATAACACCGTTTGCAACGGCTACGTCAAGCACATTCAGCTCGCTTGTCAGCGTGCCGCCGACGCCGATATTCACCATTGCGTCGATACCGAACTTCATAATCATGGTCTGTGCGCAGACTGCGGCAAACACCTTGCCTACGCCGGACATGGCAGCGACGACTTCAACGCCGCCGATTTTGCCGCTGATATATTCCACACCGCTGTATGTAACGGACTGAGTTTCGGTCATGGCAGCCTTGAGTCCGTCCATTTCAACCTTCATTGCGCCGATAATACCAAGTTTCATTGTCTTTACCTCACTTCTTGGGATAGTCATATCCCTGTGTATTTTTAGCTTTCAGCACCTCAAGATAGGTTTCACATTCGGTCTTCGCCGCTTCAAGGGAAAGGTTGCGATAGTTGCCGCACTCCTTTGCAGATGCTCCGAACATTTCACCGTCATGTGCTATTATCTTTTCAAGAACGCTCTTGCTGATTTCAAAAACCTTATCCGGCTCCACATCACGTACCAGCAGATAAAAACCGGTCTGGCAGCCCATAGGTCCGAAGTACACCACATTGGCCGCAATTTCGGAGTTTCTTATATACGTTGCAAACATGTGCTCCACGGAATGCATGGTAAGGTCGGACATATAGTCACCCATATTGGGTCTGCGAGTACGCATATCATAAGTGATTATATCTCCGTCCACGCGTGAGATATAAAAGCCGGGCATAAGTATGTCGTGGTCTATTTCAAAGCTTTTAATACGCTGTATTTCCATAATATCGCTCCTTTATGGGCATATTTTTGATATTATATCAAATGTTCGTCCTCTTAGTCAACTGCGTGGCTGCCACGGTTTTTTTGTTGATATGAACGGAAAAATATGATAGATTGTACGTAACGATAAAAAGAAGTTATTGGGGGCGGCTGTATGCTATTGTATTCAATTATCATGTTCTTGGTTGCAGCGATTTTTACGGTACTTAGTATCGCAATATACAGAGGTAAAACCGACTTGATTCACGATTATCACCAAACAAAGGTCAAAGATAAGGCTGCTTACGGAAAAGCATTCGGAAAAGCAATGTTTGTAATCACCGCAGCAATACTGCTCAGCGGCATCATAGGTCTGATTGAAATTTTAGAATTGCTGGCTGTTGCTGTATTGATAATCGGCTTGATTATCGGCTTCGTTTGCATTGCTGCAGTTCAAAAGAAATTCAATAACGGCATTTTTTAAATTAAATAACTCTGCCTCCTAAAGACACTGTATCTTCCGAGATGCAGTGTCTTTGCAGTATCACAGCTTAACCGTTGGTTGAGTTTACCGCTTCAAAATACTCTGTTTGATATGTTGGAAAAACTGCGGCGATATGCCATACTTATGTCAGTGATCACTGACTACTTCCGAAAGGAGCCTAATTATGAGTATAGGAACAAATATATACAATCTCCGCAAGGAAAAGAAGCTGACGCAGGCGCAGCTTGCGGAAAAGCTGGGTGTATCGGAGCAGGCAGTTTCCAAATGGGAGAATGAGGTGAGCCTTCCCGATGTAAGCCTCTTCCCTGCCATCGCCTCCCTGTTCAAGGTCTCTATTGACCGTCTTTTTGATTATCATCAGGCAAGTCACTCCGAAGCTGTAAGTCAGATATTGAAGGATTCCGAAACCGGCGGTGATATGCTCCGCAGTATTGAAGTACTCGAAAGTGGTTTGCAGCGTTATCCCAACAGTCCTGAACTGAAAACCCAGCTGGCGCATCTGCTGTTTATGCTTTATCTCAACCATCAGGTTGATACCTGCGAGCGCGAACAGGCAATTCAGCGCGCTATATCCCTCTGCCGCGAAGTTGCCGATAACTGCACCGATGAAACCAAAGCAGACCATGCACTTAACATACTGCGACAGATTTACTGCGAGCTGGGCGATTACCGTGCAGCACTAAATGCCATAGATAAGCTGAGTCCCGATAATTACCGTGCTAAGCTGCTGGGCAAAGCGCAGGTGCTGGCTTACAAACGAGATGATGAGTTTGACGAATTTACAGAACTCAGGTTGCTTACTCTTTATATTGACATGAATATGTATTTCACATTGATGCACAACGTGCTGATGGGCCGCGGTGAATACGAAAAGAGCATCGAATGGAGTTTAGCTCGTGAGAAGCTTACGTCGGTATTTGACGACGGCTGCCCCGGATTTTTCATGTCCCACAAAACATGGAATATATTCGGCATGGCGCAGGCTTACATGAAGCTTGGCGACAAGGAAAAATGTCTTGAACAGCTTAAGCGCATTCCCCCGCTGCTTGCCTTGATGAACCCCGAACTAAAAGACGAGGATTACCACGTATCCAAGCGCAATACCATGTATTTCTCCCACCTCACCGACCCTGACCTCATTGAAGAATATCTGACAGCCTTCCCCTTTGAATTTATGCTTAAGAGCTACGATGGTTTTTTCGATGACGATGAAGATTATCTCAAATTCAAGCAGGAAGCTCTGAACTGACGCGAAAAAGCGGAGAGCTGAAGCTCTCCGCTTTTTGCTGTGTGATTTATTTTTCTGTCACGTTCACGCAGAAGCGCTGGAAGAGCGCCGCTGCCTGTGCGCGGGTGGCATCTGCCTTGGGAGTCAGATTCACGCCGTCGCCCTCTATGAGGCCTGCACCGCAGGCCCACTGCATAGCAGGAATGGCGTACTCGCTGATGGAGAAAGCATCCTCATAGCTGAGAATGTTGGTGTCCTCGCCAACGGACACGTCATAGCC
>JAFXFT010000111.1 GCA_017513385.1 Oscillospiraceae bacterium
ATTCATTGACGGCGCCTCATTTTCTTAATACCATATTAGTGGTATTAAACCCATGCTTTTGACATATAGTTAGAAGATTCTTATGTGTCTGAGTAAATAATTAAAAAGGAGAAGTTTATTATGAAAAAGATTCTTGCTCTGTCTCTCGTTCTTTGCATGGTCCTTTCTATAGCCGGATGCGGTGGTTCCAGCGCACCCGCTGCTCCCGCTGCTCCTGCGGCTCCCGCTGCTCCCGCTGCTCCCGCTGCACCTGCTGCTCCCGCTGCACCTGCTGCTCCTGCGGCTCCTGCTGAAACCAAGGGTCTCACCGAAAAAGAGCGTGCCGATCAGTTTATCACCGTAGCTACCGGTCCCACATCCGGCATTTACTACCCCATCGGCGGCGCTATCGCTACCGCTCTCAAGGATTACGGTTATGACACCTCCGCTGAGGCTACCAATGCTTCCGGCGCAAACATTCAGATAATCCTCGACGGTGATGCCGAAATCGCAATCGCCATGCAGGATGTAATCATGCAGGCATATAACGCTACCGATGCTTACAAAGACAAGGAGCCCGCAACCGCTCTTCGTTCCATGATGCGTCTCTGGCCCAACTACGTTCAGCTTGTTACAACCGCTGATACCGGCATCAAGAGCGTTGAAGACCTCAAGGGCAAGCGTGTAGGCGTTGGCGCTCCCAACTCCGGTGTAGAAGTTAATGCTCGCACCATTCTTGCCGCTTATGGAATCACCTATGATGATATCACCCCCGACTACCTCGCTTACGGCGAAGCTATCGACAACATGAAAAACGGTCAGTGTGACGCGGTTTTCGTAACCTCCGGCCTTCCCAACGCAACCGTTATGGAACTTGGCGTTCAGTATGACATGGTAGTTGTTCCGATCGACGGTGCAGGCAGAGATAAGCTCGTTTCCGAGAACCCCATCTACGCTAAGGCTGTTATCCCCGCAAATACCTACAACAACAAGGAGGACGTTGAAGGCGTATTCGTTTACAACATTCTCGTAACCAACGAAGAGCTTGATGACAAGCTTGTTTACGATATGCTCGAAGGCATTTTCGCAAATATCTCTACCGTCAAGGCTTCCCACAACACCGCAGATGCCAACATTGATATGTCCTTTGGCATTGGCGACCTCGAACTTCCTCTCCATCCCGGCGCTGAGCAGTTCTGGAAAGATAAAGGCTTTACCAAGTAATACTAACTTTACAGTACCATTTTGACCCTTAGCCAAAGCGGTGCGGGCGACGGCCTGTCGCTCGCACCGCTTCGCTTTCAGGAGCTGATATTTATGTCTGCGTTAAAACGCCGTTCGATTGCAGCGGCTGTAATATTGGTTTTTATCATCTTATTTGTATGGTTTGCTTATTTTGCTCCCGCAGGAACTTATTTTCAGCTCTATGACAGAGAACGAAAAGAAGTGCTGCTTTTTACACCGATAGAGATCGGTGATGAACTTCGCCTCGAAATTGAACATTCCGCAGAATTTATACCCTGGTTTGAGTATTATACAGTTTTGCCCGACTACAGCTTTAATCTGGATAAAATAGCAGTAGCCGGATATGGTGCCGGTGTCCCGGCGGAAATGGACGTATCTTACCGCATAGAGGGAGGTCTGGTTTGGATGGAGGGAATAAACAGTATTTTCCCCGAGTTCAAATGGATGACATCCGACACTTATATGAAAGGTCTTACTCTAAACGGGGAAAAAATATTTGACTTTAGAACGCTGCCCGACAAAAGCCGCGTTAAAGGGTCTATCATTATGAAAAGGGGGTATCTCTCCTAATGGCTGAAATGAATAACGCAACCATTGCTCAAGTCGAGACTATCGATGCTGCTGTTGGTGCCAAAATATTGGAGAAATACGAAAAAGAATCGCGTACCCGCAATTTCACCGACAGTGTAATGACTAAACTTGTTTATGCGCTGTGTCTGTTTTTTACTGTTTATCATTTGGCTTATGCATCCGGCATTCGCCTCTTGCAGATGGTAAACATAAAGCATCACGCTATCCATGTAGGCCTGGTATTGGTATTGGGATTTGCTCTCTATCCCGCATTTAAAAAATCCAGCAGAAAAACCAT
This sequence comes from Oscillospiraceae bacterium, assembly GCA_017513385.1. GTDB lineage: Bacteria > Bacillota > Clostridia > Oscillospirales > Oscillospiraceae > RGIG6375. The sequence goes on from JAFXFT010000111.1 coordinate 2,093, forward strand.
AGTCTGGTATGACTGGATCTGCATTGCCCTTTCCGCTGTAATGCCTTTTTATGTTTTCTACCGTTACATGGACTGGATCTCTACCGGTTTCAGACCCACTACAATGGATATGGTAATGGGTGTTGCGCTTATTCTGTTGGTGCTTGAATGCTCCCGTAGAATCAGCGGACCGGCACTTTCGATATTGTCCATTATATTCCTGCTTTACGGACATTACGGTCGATCCTTCCCCGGTGTGTTCCGTCATCGCGGCTACGCCTGGGATAGAATAGTTTCTTATCTCACTACCGATATTTCCGGTATATACGGCTCGTCGGTAAAGGTTTCCGCTACCTTTATAGTATTGTTCATTATATTCGGTGAGGTAATGAACAAGTGCGGTATGGGTCAGTTCTTTAATGACATAGCCAATGCTCTCGCCGGACATACAAAGGGCGGCCCCGCAAAGGTCGCGGTCCTTGCTTCCGGTTTTCTTGGTTCGATAAACGGTTCTGCCGTTGCAAACGTTGTTACTACCGGAGCTTTCACCATTCCCCTGATGAAAAAGACCGGATACAGCAAAGAGTTCGCCGGCGCTGTTGAAGCGACCGCTTCGGTTGGCGGCCAGTTGCTGCCGCCCATAATGGGTGCCGCGGCATTTGTTATGGCAGAAACGCTTGGTGTAAAATATCCCGTAATAATAAAGGCGGCGGTTCTGCCCGCGCTTATCTACTATCTCGGAATTATAATTCAGGTACAGATGCGCGCAACTAAGGATAATCTTCATGGAATACCTAAGGATCAGCTGCCGCGTGCAAAGCAGGTATTGAAGGATCAGGGACATCTGCTCATACCTATCGCATTCTTGCTCTATATGCTTATATGGAGCGGAAAAACTGTTATTATGGGAGCTTTCTGGACTATCATGGTAACCATTATAGTGGCAGAATTCCGCGCTAACAGCCGCATGAGTTTTAAAGATATATGTGATGCATTTGTAGCCGGCGCAAAATCCACCGTATCGGTTGCTATTGCCTGCGCATGTGTAGGAATTATAGTTGGCGTCTGCGGACAGACAGGTTTTGCTCTTAATGTTGCGGCAACCATTATCAGCATCGGTCAGGAGAGCATTTTCCTTACCCTTCTGTTCACCATGGTGACCTGCATGATACTGGGCATGGGACTTCCTTCCATTCCGTCTTATCTCATCACCGCAACCATCGCAGCTCCCGCTCTTGTCGAACTTGGTGTTCCCGCTATCGCGGCTCACATGTTCTGCTTCTACTTTGCAATGTTTGCTAATCTTACACCTCCCGTTGCACTGGCATCCTTCGCAGCTGCAGGTCTTTCGGGCGGCAATCCCATGAAGACCGGTATCGCATCGGTTAAGCTGGCATTGGCAGGTTTCATTATTCCTTATATGTTCGTTTACAATCAGAAGCTTATGCTTGAAAATGTCGGATTTATAGACGGCATCCAGGTCATTATTACTTCCTGTGTAGGCGTTACGCTTATCGCAGCTGCTGTCGAGGGCTATCTGTATGGAAAAATGCATATCGTTCTGCGTATTCTTTCTTTCGGCTCGGCACTGCTGCTTATCGACAGCGGCACGGTTACTGACCTTATGGGAGTTGCCGGATTGATCGTTATCATCATCATACAAAAGTTTTTCGTATCCAAGAAAAATAATATTAAAGGCAGCTTAGCAAGCTGATATATAAATTCGCCTTGTTTCGGCATCTTAGTTAATTAAATTAAGGGAGAACGCATACTATTCTGCGTTCTCCCTTCTGTCTATTAAATTGCAGTAGGCCAACCGTCTGAAGGACGGCTCTTGGACCGACGGCACACCCCATAGATGAATGCAGTTTATGACACAAGGTGAATCGGTACGAAGCGACAAGCGAGAGTCCCATGGGTGATTTGGCAAACCGCCGGAATTCGACTTCGAAAGTGTTCACGCTTTCCAACGAAATATTCCTTACCCATATGGTTTTGGAATATTCCTTGTTTATTTTTACCCTTTTTACGCTGAATTTTTACAACGCAAAATGTGGGCTTTTCTCTCCGTATATCAACTCTACTGCCCAGCATGAGTCCATATATCTGTTTAATTGGCAGCGACAGATATATAATTTCTCCTATATAGATACTTATGCTTCGGCAGATAGGTTGCGGTATTCAGCCAACGGCTGTATGTTAGAAACTTTATAGCAGCTGTAAAACACTTTTCACAAAAATAACGAAATTCCTTGTTTTGCTCCTATTGACAAAAAGCTGATGCTTTGCTACTATTAACAACAGCTGTATGACTGACGGAAGTGGAAAAACCACATGGAGTACAGCGGTGGATATGTCCACATTTGCCGACCGTCTGGGCGTACTACATAAGTAGTGCGTCCTTTTTTATTTTAGGACGCAA
>JAFXFT010000112.1 GCA_017513385.1 Oscillospiraceae bacterium
GATAAGAGTAAAAATACTGTCATTGCGAGGAGCGGAGCGACGTGGCAATCTCCGGTGATGGAGTTACTGCGCATGTGGATTTAACGCTGGGGATTCCCACGCTGCGCTCGGAATGACAATACTTTAAGTGCGGGGTTCGTGGAGCGGAATGGGCAGGCCCATTCCCTACGAATAGATTTTACACAAAGCAAGTGCTCTGCAGAAAAAATCCGCAGAGCACCCATCAATTATCAATTACACATTATACCAGCTTGGTGGAGAAGCCGCCGTCCACCTTGATGTCGGCGCCGTTGACGTAATCGGAGGCGCGGGAAGCAAGGAAAACGATGGTGCCCATGATGTCAGCAAGATTGCCCCAGCGGCCTGCGGTGATGCGGCGGGTGATGCGGGCGGTGAAGTCATCGTCGGAGACAACGCCTGCGGTGCAGCCGGTCTCGATGAAGCCGGGACAGACCACATTGGTCTGAATGTTGTACTTGCCCAGCTCGTTGGCAAAGGAGCGGGTCAGGCCGATGATGCCGTGCTTTGCTGCGATATAGGAGGGACAGCGCTCGTCGGCGGTGTAGGACAGGGCGGAGCCGATGTTGATTATCTTGCCGTGGCCCTGCTTTATCATGATCTTAGACACCTCATGGCCCAGGAAATAGACGGAGTTGAGGTTGGTGTTGATAACGCGCATATAGCCGTCATCGGGGAAGTCAACGAAGTCCTCGAAGCAGTTGGTACCTGCGTTGGTGACGAGGATATCTATTTTGCCATAGGCGGCCATGCAGCCCTCTACGATGGCGTGGATATGTTCCATATCGGTCAGGTCGCCCTGAATGAATTCAACTCTGCGGCCCTCGGCCTCGATGAGAGCCTTGACCTCTTCGATGTCGCCGCTGCGGTAGGGCAGATAAATATCGGCGCCGGCCTTTGCCAGAGCCACTGCGTAGCCCATGCCCAGGCCCTTGTTTGCGCCGGTAACGATGGCAACCTTGCCGTCAAGGCGGAAATAATTCAAGCTGAAATCCTGTATAAGTTCAATATCAGTCATTGGTGGTATACCTCCCGAATTTTGTTTTATACAATTATTGTAGCACAGCCTCGCAGGTTTGGCAATGGCAGGTAAAGGCATCCCGCTCTACGGTGCATAATTTGAGTATGCCCCTGCCCTACGTTCACCGCAGAAATTAAATTCACCTTGTAGGGAACAGGCCTGCCTGTTCCCTACGAATTTGTTTTTACACAAAACAAGTGCTCTGCAGAAAAATTCTGCAGAGCACTTGTAATTGTCAATTAACCAGCCTTATTCCGCAACTACTACGCGGATCTTGCCGCCCTTGGCGGGATCACGGTCATAATATGCGGTGAGCACAGCGGAGAAGCGGCGGGCATCGTCGAGAGAATCGAACCACTCGCCTGCTGCTGCGTTGTAGCACTGGACGTTATCCGCAACGGGATAAACCACACCGTCCACGGTAAGGGTAGTATCATCGCCCACGGTCTTGAAGTCGGAGCGGCTTACATTATAGATACGGGTAAGGTTTACGGCAGCGATCACGCGGGAACCGTCTACGGAAACGGCGATACCGCCGTAGGAATTATTCTTGAGCACGTTTATGGGGAAATGCTCATAATTACCGCTGCCTTCTTTATTGGTGAGGTTGAGCAAATAGGTGGTGTATTCCTCGCTGGTGTCGTAATCCATGGCGGTTCTGCTGCTTACGGCAGTTGCGCCGTAAGTATAGCCGTCGCCGGTGACATCGTCGAGAATTATCATGTCCACGCGGCCTGCGTAGTCCTTGCGGGCATAGAGCACGGCAGAACGGGAAATCTCGGTAGGCAGTTCGTCCACAGAAACCTCCACGGGCATTGCGCTGCCCACGCGGTCAAACACTCTGACGGCGGGGCTGATAGCGAGAGTGCCGAAGGTCATGTCCTCGGTATTGATTTTAGCGGCCTTGATGCTGCTGCCAAGAGCGCGGACGGTTATCTGACCGACCTTTGCGCCGCTGGTAACGGTGACCAGCTCGCCTGCCATATTGGTGCTGCCGCTGGAGGCCGCGCCGCTGAGGGTAACGCCGGTGGCAAGCAGCTCAACGCTGACCTGACCGCCGCCGAACCTGGTAACGATGCCGACTGCATTGCTCTGGGCTGCGGCAGGAGAAACGGCACCCGCAACGCGCATATCAGAGGTGAACAGCAGGGTAACGGTATCGCCTATCTTGAAATTTGCAAGGCTCTCCTGTGCGGCGGGGAGCACCTTCCACGTCTTGCCCAGCAGCTTTATCTGCTCGGGAGACGCTTCGCTGGGGTATGCGTTTTCATAGCGGCCTGTGAGTTTTACGTCATTGATGCGCAGCTGCTTGGCGGCCTTGTCGTATTCAGCCACGTCATAGCGGCGAATATCGGCAGTGCTTGCCGCCGCACCGTTTTTGTATATGGTATACTCGGTTGCGCCGTCAAGCAGCGACACAAAAGGGTTGCCGCTCACCTCACTCATTGCAACAGCAATGTCGTCTGCGTTGGAGGTGGCGTAAAATACAGTCTCTACATTGCCCTTTGCGTCAAAATAGAGGGTAAGATTGCTGCCCATGGGCATGTCAAGCCATACGTCATTCCAAGTGGTCTTTTCGCTGTCGGTATAGACCACGGTAGCGGAGGGAACGGTGTGGCGCACTCCGTTGGAGTCCTTGAACCAGCCCGCCTCAACGGTGGCGGCGGAAACGGTGACCTTGGTTGTATCGGTGGGGATAAACACCACCAGCTTGCCTTCCTTGACGACTACGGTGCCGCGCTCTCCGATATAGCTGTCGGCTACGGCAACGTCGGTCTTAAATGTACCTGCGGAGGTATAGACTGCGCCAAGGCTGCCGTCTGCAGCAACAGCGTCGTTGGAGAGCATAATGACCTTCTCGGTCACGCTGCCGAAGCGGGAAAGATATACGGTTCCTGCCTTGGTATCGCACAGGAGCATCTTTTCAAAGAGCTGAGCTGCCTCGGCACGGCTTACGGCTGCGTTTGCACCAAGGTTGAAGCCCTCGGTAAGACCGATGCCGTCAGCCAGAGTCAGATAGCCCTCGGGCCACTGCATGCTGGTGTCGCTGTCACTGTATCCCAGCAGACGGACGAGTATAGTCACCGCCTGAGCGAAGGTAATGTCCTCATCGGGGGCAAAAATGCCGTTGCCCATGCCGGAGATAAATGCGTTCTCGCCGGAAGCGGCAAGGTTTATGTAGCCTCTTGCCCAGTGGGTAGAAGCAACGTCGGTAAAGATGGTACGGCTGCGATAGCCGGGCTCCTGCGCCTCGATGCCCATCATTACGATAGCCATCTTACAGAACTGGGCGCGGGTGAGATTATTGGCGGGCTCAAACTTGCCGCCGCCCACGCCGTCGACTACGCCCAGCAGGCGGAGAGTTTCCGCAGCCTGAGCAACGTCCTTATCGGTAATATCGGTGAACGAACCCTCGACTGCCAGCGCCGCAGGCATAGCGGACACAAGAAGCACCAGCGCCAGAACAAGGGAAATTATCTTGCGTTTCATTTTCATTCCTCCCGTAGTTTTTATTCGCCTCGCAGAGCCTCAACGGGCTGGAGGGAAGATGCCTTCATGGCAGGGTACAAACCAAACACGATACCCAGAACCACCGAGAACGCGATAGCGCCGATGGTCATGCCCATGCTGGGCATAAGCACAGTATCCAATAGCAGCTTACCCGCCACCACAGTGCCCAAGGCGCTCACCACCAATCCAAATACGCCGCCAACGGCGCAGATAACAGCTGCCTCAATGAGGAACTGCAGGATTATGGATGCGCGGGACGCGCCGATAGCCATACGAATGCCGATCTCGCGGGTACGCTCGGTAACGGTAACCAGCATGATATTCATAATGCCGATGCCGCCTACCAGCAGGGAGATACCTGCGATACCGCCTACAACGAGGCTGAGCATATTGGTATAGCTCTGGTCGCTTTCCATCCACTGGTTCTGAGAATAAACGGAGTAGTAGCCGCTGAAGGAGTCTATAAGACCCGACAGGAAGCCGTCCAGCAGGGTTATAGCCTCGGTGGTAGCCTCCTTGCTGACCGCTTTAACGATGAAGCTGTCAAAGGAGGTGCGCTTATTGAGCAGGCGGTTCATGCTGCTGGGGACTACCGCCATGTTGTCCATGGACCACTGGGAATCGGGGTCCTTGGCGGCGTAGACACCGATGACCTCGAACTTGTGACCGTCAATATTTACGATCTCACCGACGGGGTCACGGTAGGGGAACAGGAATTCCGCCACTCTTGCGCCGAGGACGATGACCTGATTGTAGTTTTCCACGTCAAGGTAGGCAATGTCGCGGCCCTTTTCAATAGTGAAGTTATTGCAGAGGGAATACTGGTCGCTGCCCAGATATATCTGAGGAGAACCGTACTCCATGTTACTTGTGGAGTTTGTGCCGTATTTGATGCCGTTCTGGGGATAATAGTAGCCCTGAGGGGTTACGCCCACAACAAGGTCGGAAAGGCTCAGGCAGTAATCGTAAAGCTGGTCGCTTATATCGTTGCCGCCCCACCACTTGGATGCGTAGACCTCTATCTTGTTATCGCCCATGCTTTCAAAGCGCTCCATGGTCTTTCTGTTCATGCCCTGAATAAGGGAAACCATGATTACAACGGCGGCAACGCCGATGATGATACCCAGCATGGTGAGAGCGGAACGTGCCTTCTTGCCCCAGATGGACTTGATGGCCATTTTAAAGCTTTGTCCTACATTCACAGTGCTCCCGCCTCCTCTCTCGGGCAGTCCATAATGATTTTACCGTCGGAAATGCGGATGATTCGCTCAGCGGTGGAGGCTATATTGCCGTCATGGGTAATGAGGATTATAGTTGTACCCTCGCTGTGCAGGCGGTGGAGTATTTCCAGCACGTGAGCGCCGGTGCGGGAATCCAGCGCGCCGGTGGGCTCGTCGGCCATGATTATGGGTGCCTTGGTGGCTATGGCGCGGGCGATGGCCACGCGCTGCTGCTGACCGCCGGACATTTCATTAGGTCTGTGGTCTGCGCGATCCTCCATGGAAACGCGCTCAAGGGCGTCCATAGCCATGTCATAGCGCTTGCCAACAGGTATATTCTGATATATCAGCGGCAGCTCAACATTTTCTATAGCCGTCAGCTCCGGAATAAGGTTATAGCCCTGAAATACGAAGCCGACTTCCTTATTGCGTATTTTTGCAAGCTCGCGGTTGGTCAGATCTGCAACGTCCTCGTTATCAAGATAATAATCGCCGTAGGTGGGGATATCAAGACAGCCGAGAATGTTCATAAGGGTGGATTTACCGGAACCGGACGCGCCAATGACCGCCACGAACTCGCCTCTGTCAATACTGAGGGAAACGCCGTCCAGTGCGCGGACCTCGTTTTCCATGCCCTCATTGTATATTTTATATACGTCCTTGAGTTCGATAAGCTTCATAGGCTCACCATCCCATTCCGAATCCCATGCCGCCGAAGGAGTCGCCGCTGTTGGTCATGTACTGGACAAAGACCTCGGTACCTTCCTCAACGCCCTCGATGATCTCGGCGCTGGTGTTATCGGAAAGACCAACGGTTACAGGTACGGCGTAATATCCCTCGGGAACTTCGATGCCAAGGGTCTCCGCATCAAGTGCGCCTGCGGGAGGTCCGAAGGCCTTGACGAACAGGCAGGTGCCCTGCTCGGTATACTTAACGGCCTGTACAGGAACCAGCAGGCAGTTATCGGACTGAGATGCCAGCATGCTGTAGTCAACATACATACCGGACATAAGCTTGCCGAAGGGGTTCTGAACGGAGATGGTTATGGGGAAGGTGGACATACCGTTCTGGAACTGGCCCTGCAGGCTTACGCTGGTTACGGTACCCATGAAGTATTCCTGTCCGTTTCTGCCGTACTGATATACGTCGACCATCATTCCGGGCTTTACGTAGGAGATGTTCATCTCGTCAACCTGTGCCTCGATTATCATAACGGAGGTGTCGGCAATGGAGATGGCTGCCAGACCGGACTTTACCTCCTGTCCGGGCTGCAGGGAGCAGGAGAGAACTGTGCCGCTCATGGGAGCATATGCCTCAAAGGCGGAAAGGCTGTCCTGAGCTGCGGTGAGATTATCAACAGCGGACTGCAGGGTTACCTTCTGGTTTGCTATCTGAGCCTCAAGGTCGTCTGCGCCAACCTGCATGAGCACGTCGCCGGCGCTTACGCGCATATACTTCTTGAGATTTACATACAGCAGGTCGCCCATGACCTCGTTCTTAACCTCAGTCTTGCGGCTGAATTCAAACTCGCCGGCCTCATAGGGATAGATGTCGCTGCCGTCGGCTGCGCTGAGCTGAGCGGAGGCTGCAACA
>JAFXFT010000113.1 GCA_017513385.1 Oscillospiraceae bacterium
ACGTGCCTCACCCACAGAGTAGGAGGGCATGTTGTAGTGGTGCATGAAACGCTTCTCTTCCTCTTCCCAGATGGTGTCCAGCTTCTGGGCATCGGAAAGGGTCGCGAGTGTGGCAATGGACAGGACCTGAGTCTGACCACGGGTAAAGAGACCGGAGCCGTGGACAACAGGCAGAACGCCCACCTCTGCGCCGAGAGGACGGATCTCGTTCATCTGGCGACCGTCAACGCGCTTGCCGGCCAGCAGCCACTTCTTAACGACCTTCTTCTGCAGCTTGTAGAGGATCTCGTCCATGTACTGCATGATGTCGGGATGCTCTTCGCTGTACTTTGCTTCCATAGCGGTGACCCACTCGTTTACGCGGGCCTCGCGGACGTTCTTGTCGTCGGTGTCCATGCAGTATTCCATGCCTTCGAACTCGTTGGCAACCAGCTTCTCGAAGAGCTCGTCGTCAAATGCGGCATGTTCATAGCTGAACTTGGGCTTGCCGATCTCGGCAACCATGGTGTTGATAAGCTCGATAACGGGCTTGATCTTCTCGTGAGCCTGAACGATACCCTCGTACATGATGTCGTCGGGGATCTGGTCGGCAGCTGCCTCGATCATAACGATCTTCTCCATGGTGGTAGCCACGGTAACGGTCATCTTGTTGTTCTCGCGCTCTTCCAGAGTGGGGTTGAACAGGTACTTCTCGCCGTCCCAGCCGAGAACGATGCCGCCGATGGGGCCGTTGAAGGGAACGTCGGAGATGCAGACTGCAGCGGATGCACCGATCATAGCGGCGATCTCGGGAGAGCAGTCGCGGTCAACGGAAAGGACATCGCAGGCGATGACAACATCGTTGCGAAGGTCGGAGGGGAAGAGGGGACGCATGGGGCGGTCGATAAGACGGGAAGCCAGAACAGCGGGAAGGCTGGGCTTGCCCTCACGGCGCATGAAGCTGCCGGGGATACGACCTACTGCGTAGAGCTTCTCATTGAAGTCTACTGCGAGGGGGAAGTAATCAATGCCGTCCTTGGGACGAGCGGAAGCGGTAACGGTAGCAAGAACGGTGGTCTCGCCGTACTTTACCAGAACGGAAGCGTTTGCCAGCTCTGCCAGCTTGCCAACCTCCATAACGAGGGGACGGCCGCAGAAATCGATCTCATAACGCTTTTCGTTGTTAAATTCTCTTTTGTTGATGATCATTCGATTCTCTCCTTTTCCGGGGGAGAAAATGCGCCAAATCATATAGCACTTGAAACGCTGTTTCGGGGGTGAAACAGTCTTTCAAATGCTAATTCAGCGAAATCTCCCCACAATTGTTTGGTTTACATAATGCACTACGAGGCTGTCCCGCCAAGCGAGACAGCCTCAACTGTGACCTATTACTTACGAATGCCGAGCTTTGCGATGCAGGCTCTGTAACGCTCGATGTCCTTCTTTGCGAGGTAGTCGAGGAGGTTGCGGCGCTTACCGACCATCTTCAGAAGGCCTCTTCTGGAGTGGTTGTCCTTCTTGTGAACCTTGAGGTGCTCGGTGAGCTGAGCAATACGCTCGGTGAGGATAGCGATCTGAACCTCGGGGGAACCGGTGTCGGTCTCGTGGGTTCTGTTGTTCTCGATGATAGCAGTCTTCTGCTCTTTCAGCATCATGATAAATCATTTCCTTTCTTGTTTTGTTTTCCCGCTCAGCTGAGTGAAGGGGTGAAAGGGAGCCGCTTGCGGCTTTATCCCTTGACTAAGCCGGGGGGATAGCCTTGGAACTATATCACATATTTTGGCAAAAGTAAAGAGTTTTATTCAAAAAAATATTGGAAAAACTCCCGAATTCTCTGCGTTTTCTGAAAATCAGAGGACTCTGTACAGAGTGATTTTAACTCCCATGCCGTCGGGCTCACCCTTGCCGACAAAAAGCTGCTTGTTCAGGAAGTCCAGCGCCTTGCTGTTGGTGACGAAGGTGGGAGTGGTGCGCATATATCCGCCCTCAACATCATTGCAGATAACGCCGTTGTTCTCGATGTAAACAAAGCATTCTTCGCCTGTGTAGTCTTTGCCCTTTGCCATGTAGCGGGCGGAGAGGGTGTGGGAAGTGCCCTTGGGGCCGATGACCTGAGTGTCGATGCCGCCGGGAAGTACCGTGCCGTTAAAGTACTTGCCGTCGATAGTTGCATCGAAGGGGATCATTACAACACCGCCGGCCTCGCCCTGAAAAGCGGTTACCTCGTTTCCTTTTACGGATACGTGTACAACCATGATTTCTTCAAGCTGCATAATCTTTCCTCCTGTAAATTATTAATATACAGATTATATAATATATGCATACCGTACGCAAGCTATAAAAGTTTGTAAAAGAACCGTGTTTGTGGTAGAATATAATAAATATTTCTTTTTTACAATGGAGGACTGCATATGTCCGTTAAAATACTTGCCGTGGGCGACGTTGTAGCGCCCCGCGGCATAAGCTATCTGGCAAAGCATTTGAAAAGCCTTATCAAAATGACCGGCGCGGCGTTCACCGTGGTCAACGGCGAAAACGCATCGCAGCTGGGCATAACTCCCGATCAGGCGGAGGATATTTTCGCGGCGGGTGCCGACGTTATAACACTGGGCAACCACAGCTTCAACCGCCGTGAGATATTTGATTATCTTGACGATTCGGCATATATTCTGCGTCCTGCAAATTTTGCTCCGCAATGCCCCGGACGGGGCATGGGTATTTACGAAGCATCCTTCGGTGAGGTGAAAGTGATAAACCTTATCGGACGCTGCAATATGGACTTTGGACCCGATAATCCGTTTCTTATGGTGGATAAGCTGCTGAAGGAAGAACCCTGCACCGTGACGCTGGTGGACTTCCATGCGGAGGCAAGCAGCGAGAAGCTTGCCATGGGATATATGCTGGACGGCAGGGTTTACGCCGTATGGGGAACTCATACCCATGTGCAGACCTCCGATGCAATGGTGCTTCCCAAGGGAACGGGATATATAAGTGACTTAGGTATGACCGGCCCTGCCGTTTCTGTATTGGGCATCAAGCCC
>JAFXFT010000114.1 GCA_017513385.1 Oscillospiraceae bacterium
CTGAAGGCTGTTGAGATAGCCGTAGAAGGCGTGTCCTCCCCTGACTATCCCCTGCAGAAGAAACGCCACAGCGTGGAATTCCTGCGTACCATTCAGCATCTGCGTCCCCGTACCAACCTCTTCTCCGCCGCTTTCCGCGTAAGAAGCGTCGCTGCATACGCAGTACATGAATTCTTCCAGCAGCGCGGTTTTGTTTATATCAATACTCCCATCATCACCGGCTCCGATGCTGAGGGCGCCGGTGAGATGTTCCGCGTAACCACTCTTGACCTTGATAACCTGCCCCTCACCGAGGACGGCAAGGTCGACTTCTCCAAGGACTTCTTCGGCAAGAGCGCAAACCTGACCGTTTCCGGTCAGCTCAACGCTGAGAACTTCGCCATGGCATTCGGCAACGTATATACCTTCGGCCCCACCTTCCGCGCCGAGAATTCCAACACCCAGCGCCATGCTGCTGAGTTCTGGATGATCGAGCCCGAGATGGCATTTGCTGACCTTGAGGACGACCTCGAGTGCATGGAGGCAATGGTGAAGTATATCATCAACACCGTTCTCCAGCAGTGCCCCCAGGAAATCGAGTTCTTCAACAGCTTTGTTGACAAGGGACTCAAGGAGCGCCTTCTCCATGTAGCCAACAGCGATTTCGGTCGCGTTACCTATACCGAGGCTGTTGAGATGCTCAAGAAGAGCGGTCACGCATTCGACTTCCCCGTAGAGTGGGGTATCGACCTGCAGACCGAGCACGAGCGTTATCTCACCGAGGAGATTTTCAAGAAGCCTGTGTTCGTTACCGATTATCCCAAGGATATCAAGGCCTTCTATATGCGCCTTAACGAGGACGGCAAGACCGTCGCCGCCGCAGACTGCCTGGTCCCCGGTCTCGGAGAGATCATCGGCGGCAGCCAGCGTGAGGAGCGCCTTGACGTGCTCACCGAGCGCATGGCTCAGCTGGGCCTCAAGGAAGAGGATTACTGGTGGTATCTTGACCTGCGCCGCTTCGGCAGCTGCCGTCATGCCGGTTTCGGCCTCGGCTTCGAGCGTATGGTAATGTACCTTACCGGCATTAGCAACATTCGTGACGTGGAGCTCCATCCCCGTACCGTTGGCAACGCTGATTTCTAAAATAATCGGGGCTCCGGGTATTATCCCGGAGCCCTCTTTTTCAGGTGATGTTTATGAAGAAAACTACTGACATTACTGCTTTGGGCGAGCTGCTCATCGACTTTACGCAGGCCGGTGTTTCCGACAGCGGTCAGCTCCTTTTTGAACGCAATCCCGGCGGAGCGCCCGCCAATGTGCTGGCGGCGGCGAGCCGTCTTGGTCTTTCTGCGGCCTTTATAGGCAAGGTGGGCGGCGATATGCACGGCGAGTTTTTGCGCGAAACGCTGGTGGACGCGGGAATTAATGCCGAGGGACTTATCGTGAGTGATGAAGCGTTCACCACCCTTGCGTTCGTTGCTCTGGGCGAAAACGGCGAGCGCAGCTTCTCCTTTGCCCGCAAGCCCGGAGCGGATACTCTGCTGCATCCTGCCGAGCTGCCGGTAGAGCTTATTCGTAACAGCCATGTTTTCCATGTGGGCTCACTTTCTCTTTGCGCCGAACCTGCACGCAGCGCCACTCTTGTGGCCCTTCACGAAGCGCGTCAGGCGGGCTGCGTCATTTCCTATGATCCTAACTACCGTCCTGCTCTGTGGAAAAACGAGGAAGAGGCTGTGGAGAGTATGCGCAGCCTGCTGCCCTACGCCCACATGGTAAAAATATCCGATGAGGAGGCTGAGATGCTTACGGGCTTCGCTGAACCGGAGGCTGCCGCTGCCGCTATCCTTGAACAGGGAGCGAGCCTTGTGGCTGTTACCCTCGGTGCGGGCGGCGCTTACATAGCGCTGAAAAACGGCCGCTGCCGTGTGGCAGGCTATAAGGTCGCCGCGGTGGATACCACAGGCGCGGGCGACGCATTTTGGGGCGCGCTGATATTCGCCCTTGTCCGCAGCGGTAAGAAGCCCGACGAGCTTACTGCCGACGATGCGGTGCGTTTTGCTAAATTTGCCAATGCTGCCGCTGCGCTCTGCGTATCCAAACGCGGAGCAATCCCGGCTATGCCCACCCTTGCGGAAGTGGATAAATTTATGAAGGAGTGCTGAAACCCAAATGGAACAGACACAGAAAAAAGGCACCTTTTCAATGATAAAACGGTTCCTGCCCTACCTGCTGAAATATAAGAAAATTTTGATATTCGACCTCTTCTGCGCTGCGCTGACCACACTTTGCGACATCGTGCTGCCCAAAATAATGGGACAGCTCACCAATGCGGCGACCGATCCTGCCATTGTGCTTACGGCGGAAATGGTGCTGAAGCTGGCGCTGATTTACTTTATCCTGCGCGTCATAGACGGCTTTGCCAGCTACTATATGTCCAGCCGCGGTCACATTATGGGCGTTTATATAGAAACGGATATGCGCCGCGATGCTTTTGCTCACCTCCAGCGGCTGAGCTTTACTTACTACTCAAACAATAAGGTCGGACAGATAATGGGGCGCGTCACCAATGACCTTTTTGACGTTACCGAGTTTGCACACCACTGCCCCGAGGAATTCTTCATTGCGGGCATCAAGGCCATTGCCTCCTTTGTGATACTCTGCAATGCTAATGTACTCCTTACCCTCATCATATTCGCCTGCCTTCCTGTAATGCTGGTGGTTTCCACCTACCTCAACCTCAAGCTCCGCGCACGCTTCCGTGAGCAGCGCCATCAGATCGGCGAGCTGAACGCTGCAATCGAGGACAGCCTGTTGGGTCAGCGCGTGGTCAAGGCCTTTGCTGCCGAGGAACAGGAAAAGGAGAAGTTTGAAAAGGGCAATCAGGCCTTCAAGACCATCAAGACCAAGGGTTACTACGCTATGGGCGCATTCAATACCAGCACCCGCCTGTTTGACGGTCTCATGTATATCGTTGTCATCGTGGCAGGCGGTCTGTTCCTTGTAAACGGAAAGATCAGCGCCGGCGACCTCGTTGCTTACATTCTCTATGTAACCACCCTTATCGCTACCATTCGCCGTATCGTTGAGTTTGCTGAGCAGTTCCAGCGTGGCGTTACCGCCATCGAGCGTTTTGCTGAGATAATGGACACTCCCGTTGACATTGTGGACATACCCAATGCGAAGGAACTGCGGGTCAAGGAGGGCGGCATCGAGTTCAAGCACGTGAGCTTCGAGTACCCCGATGACCACAATAAGGTTCTGCGGGACGTAAATCTCACCATCAAGCCCGGCGAGAATCTGGCTCTTGTAGGTCCCTCCGGCGGCGGTAAGACTACTCTTTGCAATCTTATCCCCCGATTCTATGACCTTACCGAGGGTCGCATACTTATCGACGGGCAGGACATCAGCACCGTTACCCTCGAAAGCCTGCGCAAGTCCATCGGCGTTGTGCAGCAGGACGTTTATCTGTTCAGCGGCACCGTGGCGGAAAATATCGCCTACGGCAAGCCCAATGCCACCGAGGAAGAAATCATGGAGGCCGCACGTCTTGCAGGCTGCGACGGCTTTGTACGTTCCCTCAAGGACGGATATAATACCTACGTTGGCGAGCGGGGCGTAAAGCTTTCCGGCGGACAGAAGCAGCGCATAAGCATTGCCCGCCTGTTCCTGAAAAACCCGCCCATTCTGCTCCTTGACGAGGCCACCAGCGCCCTCGATAATGAGAGCGAAATATTGGTCGGTCAGAGCCTTGACAAACTTGCCAAAGGCCGCACCACCCTCACCATCGCCCACCGCCTTACCACCATCAAAAATGCTGACCGCATACTGGTGCTGGGCAAGGAGGGCATCGAGGAAGAAGGCAACCATGAACAGCTTCTTGAAAAGAAGGGCATTTACTACCGCCTCTGGAACGGCATGGTCAGCGGAGAGACATTGTAATTATAGAGATAAACCGGGATGCAATTGCATCCCGGTTTTGATTTGTATAGCGGCTGAGGCACGCCTCAGCCCTACGTTAGGCGAAGTGGTATATATCGTAGGGCAGGGGCGTGCCCCTGCCGCAAATATACGCAAATACGATTACCGAAAATGTTGAAATGCTTCCGAATATGTGGTAATGTATGCGTGTCGAATTCGATTATCAAATTTGATGAGGTGAGAATATGTTTGCCGAAGAAAGACAGCGTGAAATTGCTGAAATTATAAAAACCAATGGAAAAATAACGGTTGCAGAAATCACGGAGAGATACGGAATCTCGGACGAATCGGCGCGCAGAGATCTGCGCCAGCTGGAGCAGAAAGGTCTTTGCAAGCGTACTCATGGGGGCGCGATAGTTCCACAGCAGGTGAGCGTGCGTCCGCCTGTTGACCGCAAGTTTGAGGAAATGCCCATATTTGAGAACTACAGGCAGATAGCGAAGGCGGCAGCTGCCCTGATAAAAGAAAATGACATTCTCTATTTGACCGGTGGTTCTTTCGGCTATATCTTGACGCAAATTCTGCCGAGAGATATTTTCTATACTGTGGTTGTCAACACTGTGGATATCGCTAAGGAACTGCGTGATTTTGAAAACATTGATGTATACGTTGCGGGTGGTAAAATGCGGCGCAGCGGTTCGCTGGTGGACAGCCTTGCCAATGAATTTGTGAGCCGTATGCATTTTGACCTTTGTTTCATTACCGGTGCGGGACTTACCGCTGATTTTGGACTGTCTAACGGCACGGACGAAACGGCAGCTTTCCAACGCACAATAATTCGCAACAGCCGCAAAAAATACCTGCTGATGCCGGGAACTAAAATCGGTACGGACGCGTTCATCAAGGTGTGCGCGGCGGAGGAATTTGATGCGATAATTACAGATTGGGAATGTGTGGAAGAGCATGCGGCTGCCTTGGAAGAAAAGGGTATTGAAGTGCTGATGGCGGAGGAAGAAAAGTGACACGGGAGCAGCGGCTGAGAAATCTTATTCTCGACAGATATGACAGCCTGCGGCAGTTTGCCATGGAGGCCGATGTTCCGTACAGTACGCTTATGACGCTGCTTTCCCGCGGAATTGCGGGTGCGTCGTTTGACACCATTATTCAAATCTGCAAAAAGCTTGGAATAGACCCGTGTGAGATATGATGGCAAAAGCGCCTGTTCGGCTGAACAGGCGCTTTTGTTATATGCCTATGGAATTATCTTGCGTCGATGTTGACGAACTCGTATTCACGGCTGCCGAGACCGAGGTCGGCTGCTGCTTCAACAACGTGGATGCCGTGACGGCCTTCCATGCGCTCGATAATCTCGGCGCGGCCCTCGTCATCGGAGTTGTAGATAGCGTCTACGCAGGCCTGATCCACGGCGACGGGATCGAGGGAGGCGAAGATGCCGATGTCTGCCATAACGGGATCCTTGGGGTTGGCAGAGCAGTCGCAGTCGGGGGAAATCTTGTTGGCTACGTTGATGTAAACCATATTTTCTGCGCCGTAGTGGTCAACGATGGAACGGCAGGCATCTGCCATGGACTCCAGGAAATGATCCTGAACGGTGGTGAAAAGGGTGTCGAAGGAGTCGCCTGCACCTGCATTGTGGATAAGAAGCTTGCCGCGGGAGGAAGCAAGACCGATGGACATATTCTTCAGCGCGCCGCCGAAGCCGCCGAATACGTGACCCTTGAAGTGGGAGAGCACGAGCATGGAATCATAATTGTCGATGTGAGTGCCGACAACGTTTTCCTTCAGGTGGAAACCGTCCTTTACGGGGATAGCCTTCTCGCCCTCTTCGTCCATGATGTCGCAGGGAGCGATGTCATAGAAGCCGTGGTCGCGGATAGTCTGCCAGTGGACCTCGCTCATGTTGCGGCCGCCGGGGTATGCGGTGTTGCATTCGCAGATGGTGCCCTCCAGCTTGTTTACGAGGCCGCCAATGAGTGCGGGCTGCAGGAAGTTGTGGCCGCCGGGTTCGCCGGTGGAGATTTTAACTGCGGTTTTGCCCTTGAGCTCAACGCCGAGAGCTTCGTAGATGCGGATAAGACCCTCGGGGGAAATGTCGCGAGTAAAAAGTACTTTTGCCATATTTATAACCTCCGTAAGAGTAGATTTACGATATCAATTAACTCCAGCCCTTGGCCTTGCCGCCCTTCTTGCGCGCGGTCATGATAACAACCAGCAGTACGCAGAGAACGAGGGTGACGCAGGAGAGGAACAGGTAGCGGGAGCTTACAGCCTCACCGAAAAGAGCGGTGGTGAGGGGAGTGAAGATAACGGGGGAGAGGAATCCGCCAAGGCTGGGTGCGATACTGGAGGAAATGGCGTTGGCGAAGGTGGAGCTGTGCTCGTCAACGTAGAGGGAGATGGAGAACATGCACTGGGGCATACACATGCTCATGGCGCTGCCGGTGAGGAAAGCACCGATGAAGATCATAACGAGGGAGTTTGCGGTACCCAGCACGGTGAAGCCGATGCAGAGGGTGAGGAATGCCATGGGAATCATGTAGTCGCGGAGCTTGGAAGAAAGCTTGCTGAAGAGCATACCACTGCATGCGCCGCCAAGCATCTGCACTGCGCTTATGTAGCCGGTGGTGCTGGAGGTACCGATTTTCAGCTGGTCGATAACGTAAACGGAAAGGTTGGGGCCGCTTACGTTGGAGCACATCATGAAGAAGAAAATGCAGAAGCCGTAGAAAGCAACGTTCCAGTTGAACTTGCTCTTGTCCTCGGCTGGTTCGCCGGAAGAGGTCTGCTCTGCGGCGGCCTGAATGCGTGCCTTGGTGGGCAGATAAATGATGCAGAGAATGATGATAGGTACACCAAAATAGAAGGTCAGGTAGCCGCCGAACCATATCATGTCGGCAAGGAGACCGCCGAGAATGCTCATGATAATGCCGCCGATGTTGATGAAGGAGGTCTGCTGACCGGAGATGACGCGGACTGCGTCCTCGTCAAAGCTGTCCATCATAAGGCTGGCGGTGGTGGGGATAAAGAGACCGATGGAAACGCCGATAAGTGCGCCCCAAAGGTAGAGAGTCCAGAACTGGGTGCTGAAAAGAACTATACCGGTTGCGGCGACAACTATGCAGCCGAGACCGAAGATGATGACGTATTTCTTGGGAAGCTTGCCCTTTGCCTTAGCCACGATAATGGAGGCGAGAATAGCAGCGAAGGGAGAAACCAGATTGGGAATCTGGAGCGCGGTCTGAACGGTAGCCAGATCTCTGCCGAACTGGGACATTATCTTGGAGATAGCGGGAGAGATAGCCAGTGTGGGCATCTGGAACATGGCGATTACAAGTATCGTCAGCTTCAGCATTTTCATGTTGGTTTGGGTTTTCATGATATCGTCCTTTCACGAGGATTTGTGATTGCACCAAATAATTATACACCATCAAAGGACGAATGGCAATCGCTTATTTTCGGGTCAAGCAAAAAGCGCATGGTTCGGCGAACCATGCGCTTTTATCAGTCTTCAAGCATTTCTTCGAGAATATCGCAGGCGGCTGTGACGAAATGGGGGCAGCGAGCCTGAATGCGCTCGGGAGCCTCCGCAGCCTGCTCGGGGTCGGAAACGTCCACGCCAAGCAGCTCGCGGCAGTTTATCGCGCCGCAGCGTTCCTTGAACTTGGCGAGAAACTCGTTGTTCTTGGCGGTCATAATGTTCTTGGCGATGGCGTCGGGCTCGGTGAAGCCGTACTTCATGCCGAGAGCCATCAGCGCGCCGGTGACGCAGCCGCACATATTGCCGGTGCCTGCGATACCGCCGCCGAAGGCGGAGGTTATCATCAGCGCCGTTTCTTCTTCAAGGTCCAGATCATCGGCAAAGTGAGCCAGAACGGTCTGGGCGCAATCAAAGCCCATGTCGAAAAGGCGGTATGCCGCGGTTTCGGGAGTCATTTTATCAACCATTGTTTTTACCTCCGTTTATTCTTCCGCTGTCATGAGAATGACAAGACCGTATTGGGCGGTCAGATCATCGAAAACAATTTCGGTAAAGACCTCGGGGTCAAGTTCGTTGAGCCGGCTCATGGGCACCTTATAGTGGATTTCATACAGCGATTTGAAAATCTGGCTTGCTTCGCCGCTGGTGATGAGCTCGTCAAACGCCTCAGGCGCAGGCTCATTGAGGTGGGAGACGCAGTAGAAACGCTCGGTGTAACCCATTTTCTTATACAGCTCGTTTACATCCGTTACCTGCACGGTGACGCTGAACTGGGATTCGGCTGCCTCGGGGGCATCGGGCTCGGGAATGGAATCGGAATCATCGCTTGCGCTTCCGCCGGCTACTGCGGCGGAATTATTGAAGCCGTCCTCTTCGATGGTTTCTTCCGCTTCCATATCAGCGGTCAGTGTGTCGGAATAGCCGGTAGAATCGGTCGTATACATTTCCGCTTCGGGAACAGCAATGGGCTCTCCTCTTGCGGCATCGGCGGCCTCCGCGGGAGCCATTGCGGTGGGCGCCATATTTGCGGCACCGGGTGCGGCGCTTTCCTTTGCTCCGCCGCCGTTGAATACCTGCGCGCCCAGCAGTATCACTACCAGAGCGGCGGCGAGACCTGTGTATTTTCCGTAGCCGGAAATAAACTTCTTTATGCCGGTGGGCTTTGAGCCCTCGGCCTTAATTTTTGCCATAGTTCCGGAGGTGAAGTTCTCCGGAACTGTTTCTTCTTTGGGGAAGCTACCGCTTATTGCGGAGAATGCTTCCGCGACTTTTTTACATTCGGGGCAAAATTCGAGATGTATTTCGAGCTCGGAGCGGTCGGCATCGCTGATTTCACCGTCGATACACGCGCTGATGAGCTCTATGTATTTTTCGCAGCTTTTCAAAGCCGATCACTCTCCTTCCTGTGTGTTAATTCGTTCTGTGATATGTTCCGTATGTATGACGTTTATTTGCCGGAAAAAGTTCCGTTATCCCGCAATATTTTTGCAAGTCTTGCGCGGGCACGGAAAAGTCTGGATTTGACCGTTCCGGCCTCCAGTTTGAGGACTTCGGAAATTTCGGCGTAACTCATACCACTCAGTTCACGCAGCAGGAGAATAGATCGCTGGTCGTCGGGCAGGAGCATGAGTGCATCGTTGATGGCACCTTGCAGCTCACGGCGCTCCAACTCGTTGTGCGGGTCGAATCGGGTATCGGGCAGTTCGAGCTCTTTGAGCTCGTTTTCATCGTCCATGTAGACTATGGACGCGGAGCGATGCTTTTTATTTTTTCGCATGAAGTCGAGGCACATATTGGCTGTTATGCGATAAAGCCAGGAACTGAAACTGCTGTCGCCCTTGAAATCCTTAAGGGAGCGGTAAGCCTTGAGAAAAGCCTCCTGTGATACATCGAAGGCGTCCTCTGCATTGTTCAGCATTTTCATGGCGATGTTATATACAAAGCTTTGGTTGGCGGTAACCAAAGGCTCGAAAGCATCTGCATTGCCGGCGAGCACCTTGGCGATGATTGCGGATTCTTCTTCTCTTGTCACGTTCTCACCTCCTGCGGGTGTGTTGGGCATGGATTTATTTCAGTTCTTCCTTTATGCCGCGGGTGATGCGGTAAATGTCGTCCATGGTGTTGATCTTGGCTATCTGCGCCTTGAAATAGGAGGCGTAGGGTACGCCGCGCAGATACCAGCTGTAATGCTTTCTCGCCTCGAGGCAGGTCACGTGCTCGCCCTTCATGGCGGCGGAAACCTCGAACTGGTGCACCGCTACATCGCAGCGGTGGGAGAGAGGCGGCAGACCGGGGACAAACTCGCCGTTTATGGCGGCAAGACCTCGGGAGAAAATCCACGGGTTGCCCATACTGCCGCGACCGACCATGGCAAGGTCGGCTCCGGTTACGCGGAGAATACGCTCTGCGTCGGTGGGCTCGAAAATATCGCCGTTTGCGATAACGGGTATGTTTACTGCCTTTTTTACGGCGGTGATGATATTCCAGTCGGCGTTGCCTGCGTAAAGCTGGCTGCGGGTACGCCCGTGAACGGCAACAGCGGCTGCACCGTTTTCTTCGGCTATCTGCGCAAGCTCTACGGCGTTTACATTGCCGTTGTCCCAGCCCTTGCGAATTTTGACGGTTACGGGTACGGGGGAGGCATCTGCCACGGCGCGGATGATCCGCCCTGCCAGTTCGGGATCGCGCATGAGAGCGCAGCCGTCACCGTTGCGGACGATTTTGCCGGTCGGACAGCCCATGTTAAGGTCTATTATTTCGCAGCCGCTGATACTTTGGGCCTTTACAGCCGCCTCGGCCATGGTCTCCGGCTCGCTGCCGAAAATCTGGGCTGCCAGCGGGTATTCGTCGGTGCCGCGGACGAGCAGGGTCTTGCTCTTTGCGTCCTGATATACCAGCGCCTTGGCGCTTACCATCTCGGTGTAGGTCAAGGCTGCGCCCAGCTCCCGGCATACTGCGCGGAAGCCGCCGTCGGTTACGCCTGCCATGGGGGCAAGTATAAGCTTGTCTTTGATTTCTACGTTTCCTATCTTTACCATGTCAAATCAAGTCCTACGGGACAGTGGTCGGAGCCGAGTATCTCGCTGCAGATGTACGCCTTGGAGATGTTCTCTCTGAGCCTGTCCGAAACAATGAAATAGTCAATACGCCAGCCTGCGTTCCTTGAGCGGGCGGCACTGCGAAAGCTCCACCATGAATATGCACCGGTAAGGTCGGGGTAGAGCCAGCGGAAGGTGTCGGTGAAGCCGCTGTCAAGCAGCTCTGTCATAGCGCCGCGTTCCTCGTCGGAGAAACCTGCGCTGAAGTGGTTGGTTTTGGGGTTTTTAAGGTCTATTTCCTCGTGGGCAACATTAAGGTCGCCGCAAAGTATGACGGGTTTTACCGCGTCCAGCTTCATGAGATAAAGACGGAGGTCGCGCTCCCAGTCAAGACGGTAATCAAGTCGCTTGAGTCCGTCCTGAGAGTTGGGAGTGTAGCAGGTGACGAGATAAAAATCCTCGTATTCGAGAGTGATGCAGCGTCCTTCGCAGTCATACTTGTGGTCGCCGATTCCGTTGACCACGCTGATGGGCTTGTGCTTTGCGAAAATGGCTGTGCCGGAATAGCCCTTCTTCTCGGCGGAGAACCAATACTGCTCGTAACCGGGGGTGTCCAATGAAATCTGCTCCGGCTGGAGCTTGGTTTCCTGCAGACAAACGAAGTCTGCGTCAATGCCGTTGAAGAAGTCCATGAAGCCCTTCTGAACGCAGGAGCGGAGTCCATTTACATTCCATGAAATAAATCTCATTCGGCAGCCTCCGGCTTCTTGGCTACGCAGCGGTTGATGGGCACACCTTCGGCATGGAACTTGGCCTCATAGTCAGTCATTATGCCCACGGGGCCGTTTTCGTGGAGATTGCCGGTAACCTCGCTGAGCTGCCAGCCGCACTCGGTAAACTGCTCAAGAGAGTACTCAAAGAGGGGACGGTTGTCGGTCTTGAAGTGGATCTCACCGCCGGGCTTGAGCGCCTTTTTGTAGAGCTCCAGGAGACCGGGGGCGGTAAGGCGGCGCTTGGCGTGCTTCTTGCCGGGCCAGGGGTCGCAGAAGTTGATATAAATGCGATCAAGCTCGCTATCGGCGAATACTTCGTTTATCTTTACTGCATCCATATCGATGAAGCGTACGTTAGTAAGCTCGGCTGCAACGGCCTTCTCCATAGCCATTATCATAGCATCGGGAACTTTTTCCACAGCTACAAGAAATGCGTCGGGAATGGCGGCGGCTGTGCCGGAGGTGAAAGTGCCCTTGCCGCAGCCCAGCTCCACATAAAGAGACTGATAGCCGGGGAAGGTTTCGCGCCACTTTCCGCAAAGCTCCTCAGGTGTTTTTATAAGCACTCCCGAAGCCTTTTCCATACGCTGGGGGAGGTTCTTTTTCTTTCTCATTCTCATAGAATATCAGTTCCTTTCCATGACGGTTCCGAGTGAATCGGAAAGTACTCCAGTGTGATAATAGCACAATAATTTGGATTTTTCCACTGAATTTTTCCGATGCCGTTGATTAGAACGTAAAAGTGGGATTTGGAGCCGGAAAATGGCATAAATTTTGGAGCAAAAAAATACATTTTGCTATTGCAATTATTAGAAATTATATTATAATTAAGCTAAAGTGGTGCGAAATGTCACGAAGTGTCACAAAATGTCACGAGAAAGGCGGTGAAGGACGTATGACAGGCAAGTTTGAGCATAATATTGATGCCAAGGGGCGAGTCATCGTTCCTTCCACTTTGCGCGACGAATTGGGCGAGGTTTGCTATGTGACCCTCTCCATCGATTCCTGCCTTTCCGTGTACTCCGAGAAGGCATGGGAAGCATTCCGTGCCAAGGTTGATGCACTGCCCGCAGCCGAGTCCCGCAAGATGCGCGTGGTCTTTGCCAATACCGCCCGCTGCGAGCTGGACGTACAGGGACGTATCCTTGTGCCCCAGAAACTCAGAGAGTTTGTGGGTATAAGCAAAAGAGTTATGATAATCGGCTTCTCCAACCATGCCGAGATTTGGGATATTGACAAATACAATGCTGTTGAGGCCGAGGAACTCAGCCTTGAAAACATTGCGGAAGCATGGAAGGAACTTGGAATATGAGCGGAGAATTCAATCACGTTTCCGTGCTGCTGTGGGAATGCATAGATGCACTGGATATTAAGCCGGACGGCATATATGTGGACGGCACTCTTGGCGCAGGCGGTCATTCCTATGAGATAGCCAAAAGACTTACCGCAGGCGGCAGACTCATTTCTATCGACAGAGATATGAATGCCATTGAGCATGCAAGCCGCCGCCTTGAGGAATTTGCAGACCGCGTCACTTTTGTGAACAGTAATTTTGATGACATCGCAAATATACTGGACGAGCTGGGTATTGAGAAAGTCGACGGAATGCTCTTCGATCTGGGCGTTTCCTCTCCTCAACTGGACGATGCTGCCCGCGGATTCTCATATATGGAGGACGCACCCCTTGACATGAGAATGGACAAGTCCGCGCCCCTTACCGCTTATCAGGTGGTTAATGAATGGGACGAGGGCGAATTGAAAAGAATACTCTATGAATACGGTGAGGAGCGATATTCGCCCCGCATCGCCGCACAGATAGTAAAGAGAAGGGCGGTAAAGCCTATTGAGACCACATTGGAGCTGGTGGACGTAATCAAATCTGCCATGCCCGCTGCGGCGCTCAGAGAAAAACAGCACCCCGCGAAACGCAGTTTTCAAGCTGTTCGCATATCCGTAAATGACGAACTGGGCAGCATAGAACGCATGCTTGCAGATGCTCCCGACCGCCTTAACGAGGGCGGTCGACTGGCGATAATCAGCTTCCAGTCCCTTGAGGACAGACTGGTGAAGAACGCCATACGCAAAAGAGAAAAAGGATGCACTTGCCCTCCGGAGTTTCCGGTGTGTATCTGCGGCTTCGTGCAGACCATGAAGCCTGTGGGCAAGCCTATTACCGCAAGCGACGAAGAATTGACACGTAATCCCCGCGCCCGCAGCGCAAGATTGATAGTGGCGGAGAGGGTATAGATAAAGCCTGAAAAGGCTGAAGGAGCTTTTTAATGGACGCTAGATACAATGACGAACTGTATTTCGGCAGCAGACCCATATTCGGTTCTGCAGCGCCTCAGATTGAACTTCCCGAGCCGGAAGTTCTTGAGCGCCCCCAAGAAAAAGTAAGCATACGCACAAAGACCAAGACTGCAGCCAAGCAGGGCATCTCTTTGTTCGCCGTTGCAGGCTGGGCAAGCGTAATTGTTTTGGCTGTTGCTCTGCTTATGTCCTATGTTGAGCTTAACACCATTGCTAACGAGAGCTATGAGCTTCGCGAAGAACTGGAAAACCTGCAGATAGAGGAAACCAAGCTGCAGATAGCTTATGAGAGCACTTTCCGCCTTGACGAGGTTGAGGAATATGCAACCAATATGCTTGGCATGGTAAGAGCCGGTAACGATCAGGTGAAGTATCTGTCCAACCGAGCAGAGGATCAGGCTGTTATGCTGGATACCAACAGCGTCGAAACCGGAATTTCCGCTTCGCTGAAGAGCCTTTTCACCACTATTGCAGAATATTTCAAGTAATCGCCCTGTATAATGGTAAGGCAACAGGAGGGCCGGGCGGATGAAGAAGAAAAACAATATTATAAAAATGGAAGTGCCCAATAAGGGCATGGTAGGCCGGACACTGTCTTTAATGGTGGTGTTCGGCATAGTTGCCTTTATAGTTCTTGTATTGCAGCTCTATAAGGTGCAAATTAGGGATCATGAACTCTATGAAAGCAACGCTGTGGAGCAGCAGGTGCGCGATACGACCATCTCTGCAAACCGCGGCGCCATATATGATCGCAACATGAATACTCTGGCAATAAGCGCCACGGTAAGCACTGTTTATATCAGCCCCGCAGAGCTTATCATGTACGAAGAAGAGGATATGCGCGTTATGATATCCAGCCGCCTTTCCGAGATACTGGGTGTGGATTATGACAGTATTGAGTCCAAATGGTTGGACACCAAATCCTGGTACAAAACCGTTGCGGTTAAGATTGAATCCGAGCTGGCTGATCAGGTGCGCGATTTTAAAAATGAGTACGATCTCAAGAGCGTACATATCGTTCCCGATACCAAGCGCTATTATCCTAACGGCAGCCTCGCTTCACAGATAATCGGCTTTGTCGGCGTGGATAACACCGGCCTCGAAGGTATAGAGGCTGTTTACGACAAGTACCTGCAGGGCACCAGCGGCCGAATTGTCCGCGTTGCCAATGAAAAGGGCGTTGACCTGCCCTATTCCGGATACGAAAACTACTATGACGCATCGGACGGAGACAGCCTTGTGCTTACCGTTGACGACCGCGTGCAGCATTATCTTGAGAAGAATCTGGCGCAGGCCATTGAGGACTATCAGGTTCAGGACGGTGCTATGGGTATCGTAATGGACGTAAAGACCGGTGCTGTGCTGGGTATGAGCAGCCTGCCCAATTATGACCTGAATAATTACCTTGAGGTAAACGAGGATACTTTGTCCAAGCTTGCAGAGCAGGGACTCAGCGAAGGTGAGTATAATGACGCGGTATATGATGCGCTGCTCAAACAGTGGCGTAACCGCATTATCTCCGACTCCTACGAGCCCGGTTCAACCTTCAAGATAATCACCCTTGCAATGGGTCTTGAAGAGGGTGTGGTATCGGAAAACGATTCTTTCTACTGTGACGGTACTGTGATGGTAAAGGGACGTGCCGAGCCTATCCACTGCTGGAGCCGCGACGGTCACGGCGAGCAGACTCTTGCCGAGGCTGCGCAGCATTCCTGCAACCCGGCCTTCGTAAATATTGCCCTTGCGGTAGGCGCGGAGAGATTTTACGATTACATCGAGGCCTTTGGCTTCTTTGGCAGCACAGGAATCGACCTTTACGGTGAGGGCAGCAGTATCTGGTGGACCGAGGACGTTTTCGAGGACCGCACCAACCACTCCCAGCTGGCAGCGGCGGCCTTCGGTCAGACCTTTACCATCACGCCTCTGCAGCTTATTACTGCTGTTTCTGCAGTAGCCAACGGCGGCTACCTCATGGAGCCTTATGTTGTAAGTAAGGTGATTGATTCTGAGGGTAACGTGGTTGAAAACCATGAACCCACCGTTCTGCGGCAGGTAATAAGCGAGGAAACCTCCAAACGTGCCTGCGCTATACTTGAAACTGTTGTTGGCAGCCCCGGAGGCACCGGCAAGAATGCTTACGTTGCCGGTTACCGTGTAGCGGGTAAGACCGGTACTTCCACCGATACCATCACCGAGGCTGAGACCGGTAAGAAGGAATACATGGTATCCTTCGTCGGCTTCGCTCCCGCAGATGATCCCGAGGTTGCAGTTCTCGTTATCCTTGATAATCCCGGCGGTGAATCCGGAATATATGCCAGCGGTGGTGTTATGGCAGCTCCCGTTGTCGGCAACATTATGTACGATGTTCTGCCCTATCTTGGCGTTGAGCCTGATCTCGGTATTGACGGCGAAAGCGGCATTTACGAAATCAAGGTGCCCAACGTGAAGACCTACGATGTCGCCGAGGCAAAGGCGACCATGGAAAACCTTGGCTTCAAGGTCAAGGTGGTTGGCAACGGCAGCGAAGTAACGGATCAGGCACCTCATGCCAACGTATCCATTGCGCCCAATTCCACCGTTGTTATCTACGCCGGTGAGGCTAAGCCGGATAAGATCGTAAAGGTTGAAACGCTTAACGGCATGAGTTATCGTCAGGCAAAGGCGGTTCTTGAGCAGGACGGCCTGTTTATCCGAAGCATGGGTGTACCTCCCTCCGATGCACTTACTATCGTGGTTGCCAGCCAGAGCATATCTCCTGGCAGCGAGGTTGCCTACGGCACTGTTATTCAGGTAACGCTGATAGATAACGACTCGTCCATCATGGAAGGTGCCGGCTGACGAATTTTGTGAAAGCACAGGTTTAAATATGAAACTTACCGAGCTTCTTGAAAGTGTTGAAATAATCGAAACCAACGCGGATATGTCTGCCGAAATAGCAGACGTGTGCTGCGATTCCCGCAAGGCGGGGGAGGGCTGCCTTTTTGTAGCTGTTGAAGGCTATGAAACCGATGGCCATAGGTACATTCCCTCTGCTCTTGACAAGGGAGCGTCCGTGGTCCTTTGCAGAGTGAAGCCCCAGCGGGAATGTGCATATGTTCTCTGCGCAGATACCCGACGCGCACTGGCAATTGTCTCTGCGAACTTTTTCCGCAGACCCGCCGATAAAATGGCGATGATCGGTGTTACCGGGACAAACGGAAAGACCACTACCACAAATCTGGTCAAGGAGATGTATGAGGCACTGTCCGGAAACAGCTCCGGTCTTATCGGTACCAATCGCAACATGATCGGTGATGTGGCGGTAGATACAGAACGCACCACCCCCGAATCCCGTGACCTGCAGGAGCTTTTCGCACAGATGGCCGAGGCAGGCTGCAAGGCGGCAATCATGGAGGTATCCTCCCACTCTCTGTATCTTGACCGCGTAGCGGGTATAAAGTACCGCGTGGGCGCATTTACCAACCTTACGCAGGATCATTTGGACTTCCATGAAACCATGGAAAACTACTGTGACGCAAAAGCGATACTTTTCCGCAATTGCGAGGTGGGTGTGGTAAATGCCGACGATGAATGGACCGGGCGGCTTATCAAGGATGCCGACTGCCGTATCATCAGCTATTCCGCAAAAGAAAAGGGCGGAGATCTTTACGCAACAGATATCAAGTATTTTCCCGATAAGGTGAGCTTTACTGCCAACTACGGCGGCGAGAACGTGCCTGCGGTGATAAATATTCCCGGCAGATTTTCCGTTTATAATGCCCTTACCGCCCTTGGCTGCATTCTGGCGCTTGGCTTTGGACTCAGCGAGGCAGCGGCTGCGCTGGCAAAGTGCCACGGAGTACAGGGCAGAGTAGAGGTTGTACCCACGGGGCGCGATTTCACCATACTCATAGATTACGCCCACACTCCCGACGGAATAGAAAACGTGCTGCGCGCCGTTAAGGAAACGGCTGTGGGACGGGTGGGCATACTCTTCGGCTGCGGCGGCGACCGTGACCGAACCAAGAGACCCAAGATGGGCGCAATAAGCGCCGAACTGGCGGATTATATGATAATCACCTCCGATAATCCCAGAACGGAAGAACCGGAGACGATAATCGCCGATATTCTTGAGGGAATTAAAGATACAAAAACGCCTTATGTTGTTATAACGGACAGGCGCGAGGCCATAAAATATGCCATAGAGCATGCTGAAAAGGACGATGCAATTATCCTTGCGGGCAAGGGTCACGAAACCTATCAAATTGTGGGAAAAACCAAGTACCACATGGACGAAAGAGAAATCGTGGCTGAGGTGCTCGCGGCACAAATCTGAAAATTGGGGTTATACAAATGACTGCAGATATTATCATATCCTTTGCCATATCCTTCGTTGTTACGGTAGCACTGGGCTTCGTGCTCATTCCCATGCTGCGCAGCCTTAAGGCCGGACAGAGCATCAAGCGCGACGGTCCTATATGGCACATCAGCAAGGAAGGAACTCCCACCATGGGCGGTTTTATGTTTATAATCGCCATGCTGGTAGTTACTGTTATTTTCGCCATTCGCTATAAGGACAACGGCGGTGCAGTGCTGGCGGCAATGTTCGTTTTTGCACTGGTTTACGGCGTTATCGGCTTCATCGATGACTTCACTAAAATTCGCCACAAGGGCAATCAGGGACTTACCGCCCTGCAGAAGTTCCTGCTTCAGCTGGTGGTAGCTGTTGCTTTTGTACTGCTGCTCAGATACCTTGGATACCTTACTCCCAACCTGTATGTTCCCTTCGTGAACGTAACTATCCCCCTGCCTGAGGTCGTCTATCTTATCTTTGCTGCCTTTGTTATCGTAGGCTGCGTCAACTCCGTCAACCTTACCGACGGTGTAGACGGTCTCGTCAGCGGTGTAAGCATTCCCGTGGCACTGTTCTTCATTGCTGCTGCGTGGATGTGGGGCATGGAGGTTCAGGGCATTTTCGCTGCATCTCTGCTTGGCGGACTGGCAGGCTTCCTCGTTTTCAATTTCAACCCTGCAAAGGTGTTCATGGGCGACACCGGCTCACTGTTTCTGGGTGGTGCGGTATGCGCCATGGCATTTGCGCTGGATATGCCCCTTATTCTTGTACCGCTGGGCATCGTGTACATAGCCGAAACCCTCTCGGACATCATTCAGGTGCTTTACTTCAAGGCTACCCACGGTAAGCGCTTTTTCAAAATGGCACCCCTGCATCATCATTTTGAGAAGTGCGGCTGGAGCGAAAAAAAGGTTTTCGCGGTGTTTTCCACCGTGTCCCTTATCTTCGCCGTAATTTCTATGCTCGGCGTAATGAGCCGCTACGGATTCTGATATATTGTCGGCAGCGACTGAACAGACCGCTGCCGTATAACGAAAGGAGGGCAAGGCATGGCTTCGGAATATGATTTCCCTAAAAACTACGGCAAGGGAAACGGAGAGACTGCAAAAGAGAATAATCTCCGTGATTACAGTGAGTCCCGATTTATAAACCGCGGACGCATAGACCTTCCGTTTCTTGTGCTTACCGTACTGATACTTACTGTCGGTGTAATAATGGTTTTCTCTGCAAGCTTTGCCCGCTCTTACTATGAAACGGGCAATGCTGCGGGCGTTTTCCTGCGTCAGCTGATCTTCGCTGTGGGCGGAGTTGCGCTGATGATGGTGGCTTCCCGAGTAAAGCCCAAGACTATACGAAGATATTCAAGACTGCTGATGATAGTTTCCGTAGGTCTGCTGGCGCTGGTTCTTATTATCGGTGTTATCGGAGGTGGTTCCAGAAGATGGATCAACCTCGGATTTACCACGTTCCAGCCCTCGGAGATCACCAAGCTTGCAGTAATACTGTACTTTGCCTCCATGGCATGCCGATATAAGGACGACATGAAAACCTGGAAATACGGTATTATACCCTTCGGTTTCTGGCTGGGTATTATCGTTGTTCTGCTGGGTCTTGAGCCTCACTTCTCCGCAATAATCATTATCTGTCTTGTCGGCGGTATCATGATGTACGCGGGCGGCTCAAATATAAAGCACCTTGCGCTTATCGTTATCGCGGGCGGTGCACTGCTTCTGCTGGTACTGCTCACAGGAGGTTACACCTCCGAACGTATCGCCGCATGGCGCGACCCCATGGCGGAAAAGCTGGGCGACGGCTGGCAGATAGTCCAGTCGCTTTACGCTGTAGGCTCCGGCGGTCTGCTGGGTCTCGGACTCGGACAGAGTATACAGAAGCATATGTACCTCCCCGAGGAACATAACGACTACATCTTCGCCATAGTCTGCGAGGAGCTGGGCTTTGTGGGCGCGGTTCTTATTCTTCTGCTCTTTGCCCTGCTCATTATCCGCGGCTATTGGCTGGCACTCCATACAAGGGACAGATACAGCTCCCTTATAGTAATTGGCATAATGACGCTGCTGGCAATTCAGGTATTCCTGAACGTAGCCGTTGTTACCAACCTTATCCCCAGTACAGGTATATCCCTGCCGTTCTTCAGCTACGGCGGCACGGCGCTGCTGATGCAGATGGCGGAAATGGGTATCGTGCTGGGCGTTTCGAGAAATATTGACGACAAGTGAGGTGTCATAAGTGAAATTCATGTTTGTCTGCGGCGGAACCGCCGGACATATATATCCGGCTATATCCGTAGCCGACAGACTGCGGGAAAAAATTCCCGGAGCGGAATTTCTCTTCATCGGCGTAGAAGGGAATATGGAAACGGAGCTTGTGCCCCGCGAGGGCTATCCCATAGAGACCCTTGTTGTTTCAGGACTGCGCCGCAGTTTGACACCATCCAACATTATATATAATATCCGCAGCCTTTACCGCACTGAGTGCGCCAATATAAAGGCAAGGAAAATAATAAAGGAATTCAAGCCCGATGCGGTACTGGGTACAGGTGGATATGTCTGCTATCCCGTTATCCGCGCCGCCCGCGCAATGGGTATTCCCACGCTGATACATGAGTCCAACGCCTACCCCGGTCTTACTACCAAAATGCTGGAGAAGTATGCCGACAAAATAATGGTGGGCTTTGAGGAAAGCCGTGGATATTATAAGGAGCCGGAAAAAATCACCGTTACCGGCACTCCTGTCCGCAGCGGCTTTGTAAGCATGAGCAGGGAAGAGGCAAAGCGTCAAATTGGCTATACCGATGATAAGCCGCTGGTGCTCTCCTTCTGGGGCTCTCTCGGAGCTTCCCGCATGAACGAGTACACTGCGGAAATAATCGCGCTGAACGAAAAGGAAGGCGCGTTCCGCCATATTCATGCTACAGGCGGTGGTGAAGAGGGCGCGGCGCGTATGACCGAGCTTCTTCGGAAGAACGGCGTAGGCGAGCTTAAATATACAGAGGTGCGACCCTTTATTTATAATATGCCGGTGCTTATGGCGGCGGCTGACGTGGTAATGTGCCGTTCCGGCGCATCCACTATCGCCGAGCTTACCGCCACAGGAACGCCCACCGTGCAGATTCCCTCCAAGAACGTGACCAATAATCATCAGGAAAAGAATGCCCGCCTGCTGGAAAAGCAGGGCGGCGCTGTGGTAATAACAGAAGCGGAGTGCTCCGCGGAGAAGATATATTCCGAGCTTTGCAGCTGCGCTAACGATTCTGCGCGGCTGAAGTCGATGTCAAGGGCGATGCTGGAAATGGGACGCCCCGAGGCTGTGGAAAATATAACCGAGGCAGTGCTCTCCCTTGTGAGAAAGTAACTCAAAAAGAACCTTCGGCATAGTATGACCTATGAAACGCTAATATGCCGGAGGTTAAAATGGAAATGTTTGAAATCAGCGGCGGAAGACCGCTTTACGGCAGCGCGGTGACTCAAGGGTCGAAAAACAGCGTTCTGCCAATTCTTGCTGCTTCGCTTTTGGGCGGAGGCAGCGAGATAAGCAATTGTCCCGACCTTTCCGACGTGGATACGGCGCTGCGCATACTGCGCAGGTTGGGCTGCGATGCGTGGTTCAAAAACGGTGTCGTTACGGTATCGCCAACCGGCAGGGAGGCTGTGGATATACCCGACGGGCTGATGCGCGAAATGCGCTCGTCTGTGATATTTCTCGGAGCTGTGCTTGCCCGCAGCGGCGAAGCCGAGATATATTTTCCCGGCGGCTGCCGATTGGGACCGCGTCCCATAGATATGCACCTTGCCGCGCTGGAAAAGCTGGGTGCGGAAATCGAAATAGACGGCGGCAGAATAAGCTGCCGAGCAGCAAAGCTGAGGGGTGCGCAGATTAATTTCGACTCGGTCAGCGTGGGCGCTACCGAGAATGCCATGCTGGCAGCGGTGCTGGCAGAAGGCGATACTCTCATAAGTAATGCGGCCCGTGAACCGGAGATTGTAGACCTGCAGAATTATCTCAATAAAATGGGTGCCTGCGTAAGAGGCGCAGGCAGCAATGTGATACATATAAAAGGTGTGCGGCGTCTTCACGGCGCGCGGCACAGCGTTATCCCGGACCGCATAGCGGCAGCCACGGTGCTTTCTGCGACAGCTGCATGCGGAGGAAAAGTGGAACTTGGCAGATGCCATCCCGGCGATATGGGGGCGGTGCTGCGTTCTCTGCGTGAAATGGGCTGCCGCATGGAAATGGGTAGTAATAAGATTGTGCTGGAGCGCAAGGGCAGGCTGAAAGCGCCGCGCCCTATAGTTACGGCGGCGTATCCGGGATTTCCCACCGACGCTCAGCCGCTGCTGATGGCTGCCAGCCTTACAGCCGAGGGAAACTCGGTGTTCGTAGAAAACATTTTTGAAAACAGATACGCTCAGGTGCCGGAGCTGCGGCGAATGGGCGGTACTATAATAACCTCCGGAAGAGCTGCCGCCGTTACGGGCGTGGAAAGGCTCATGGGGGCCGAGGTGGAGGCGGCCGACCTGCGCGGCGGCGCGGCGCTGCTTATAGCGGCAATGAGCGCCAAGGGCAAGAGCCGGGTGGCGGGCGCGAAATATATTGACAGAGGTTACCAATGCCCAGAAGATGTTTTCGCATCGTTGGGGGCGCAGATAAAGCGGATTGAGGTGAAGGACGCTGAGCAGCAACAGAAAAAGTAAGCGCAGGAGAAATAAAACTGCAGCAAGAGTGATCATATATGTTCTCGCGATTGCAGCGGCAGTGGTGGGAATAGGTTCATTTTTCAAAATTTCTGATATACAGGTCACAGGAAATGTGATATACTCGTCTCAAGAGATACTGGATGTGGCTGAAATTGCGCCCGGTGACAACCTTTTTCTTATAAATAAGCGAAGTATAGAGGAGTCTATACTGGAACAGCGCGGTTTTGTAGATACGGTTACCATATACCGGCATCTGCCTGACATAGTGGAGATAAATATACGCGAAAGCCAGCTGCTTGCTTATGTGGAGCTTGAAGGCGCGTATTTCATCATGAACCGCAAGTGCGAGATACTATCCAAAACAGATGCCGCAGGTGCAGCGGGGCATATTGAGATAGCAGGTGTGCAGCCGCTGTCTCCCCGGGTGGGCGAACTGCTTGCCCTTGGCGCTGCTGAGAGTGCCAAGGAAGATTATCTTGCCGATGTTATGGAGATGATGCTCCAAAAGGATATTTACAAATATGTCAGCAGGATAGATGTTTCCAATATCTCTTCCCTGAAGTTTGATTATAAAGGCACGCTGGTGGTTGACCTCGGTAAAAACGAGGAACTGGCGCGAAAGTTTGATATGCTTGAGAGCATAATTGCCGACCTTTCCGAAAACGACAGGGGAACCATAAGCCTTGCCAAGGTCGGCGAGGGACATTTCATTCCGGAGCAATAAATTTATACATATAAATATATAACTGGGGGAAGAAGATATGCCTAGCCTTTCTAACGTAGTAAAAATCAAGGTCGTCGGTGTTGGCGGCGGCGGTAACAACGTTGTGAGCCGTATGGTGGCTTCCGGCGTTGAGGAAATAGAATTTGTCAACATCAATACTGATAAGCCTACCCTTATGGCTTCCGGCGCAGACTTGAAGCTGCAGATCGGTGAAAAACTGACCAACGGACAGGGCGCAGGCTCCGATCCTCGTGTAGGTAAGA
>JAFXFT010000010.1 GCA_017513385.1 Oscillospiraceae bacterium
ATACGCTGGTTGTAGACCCGACTGAGTATAAAAAGGGCGTGGGGCGTTCTTTTGTCGATTACTATGAGCAGATGGCTCGCGACATGGAATGTACTGTGCTTCGAATGGACACAAACGAGCGCAACAACAGGGCAAGAAGATTGTATAAACGTCTTGGCTACCGAGAGGCAGGTATAGTTCCCTGTGTGTTTAACGGCATACCGGATGTTATGCTCGTCTGTCTTGAAAAGAAACTGTGACGCATAAAAATAAAGCTCCCACCGCTTAAAGCGGTGGGAGCTTTTCGCTTAATTAAAGAGCGGGGGCGGATACGGGGGGCTTTCTGAAGTGAGAGTGCTGCTCGAAGGAGTAAGCGATCTCAATGAGAAGCTCCTCGCTCCACGGACGGCCGATGATCTCCATACCTACCGGAACACCGATGGGTGCATCTTCGCTGGGAGCGAAGCCGGCGGGGACTGCGATGGAGGGAAGACCGCAGGAAGAGCAGAGAACGCCGTTGCGCTGCTGCTGGCTGCCGCCGATCTTGCAGACGAGCTGCTGCTGATGCGGATAAACCATTGCATCGAGCTCAAGGTCAGCCATGATCTTCATGATGTGGGTCTTGACGCCGATCTTGTTATACATCTTCTCGAGGTAACGGGGGGTGCCTACGCCAAGCTTCATAGCGTCACGCATGTTGCCCTCGGAATTCTCGTGGAAGAGGCCAGCGTCGAGGATCTCAGCCATGCTGTGGATGGGCCACTCGGGGGGCAGGGTGTTGAGATAGCTGTCAAGATGCTCCTTGAAGTCGTCGAGGTGAACGGAGGTCTCAGTGGTAAGGTAAGGCTGGTCAATGTTGTCCTTGACGGGAACGAGGGTTGCACCGTTCTCTTCAAATACCTTGAGGGCGTTGTAAACGACTTCGTTGGTGGACTTGTTGACCTCTTCCTTGCCGAAGAGGCTCTCGAGAACGCCGATGCGCTTGCCGCGCATACCGTCGACCTTCAGAGCGTTCATATAGGTTGCAGGAACCTTGCCTACGCACCAAGCGGTCTCATCGTCATCGGGGTCATAGCCGGCGATGACATCGAGGCAGCGAACTGCGTCCTCAACGGTACGGCAGATGGGGCCTGCGGTGTCCTGAGTGAGGGAGTAGGGAACGATGCCCGCACGGCTGACAAGACCGATGGTGGGACGGATGCCTACCAGGGAGTTTGCAGACGAGGGGGAACGGATGGAGTTGATGGTATCGGTGCCGATACCGATGATGCCGATGTTGGAAGCGATGGTAGCGCCGGTGCCGCCGGAGGAGCCGCCCGGAGTACGGGTGGGATCGTAGGGGTTAACGGCCTGACCGAGAATGGAGCTTACGCTCTCGCCCCAGATAGCAAACTCGTGAAGGTTGGTCTTGGCGAGAATGGTAGCGCCGGACTCACGGATACGCTTGGTAACGAATGCGTCCGTAGGAGGAACCCAGCCCTTGAGAGCTACGGAACCTGCGGTGGTGGGCATATCGGTAGTGTTGCAGTTATCCTTGAGCATTACGGGAATACCATGGAGAGGACCATTGAATTCGCCGTGTTCCTTGAGGTATGCATCGCATGCGTCAGCTTCTTCGAGAGCCTTGGGGTTGACGGTAATAACAGAGTTGATTGCCGGACCCTTCTGGTCGTAAGCTTCGATACGAGCGAGATACATTTCAACCAGCTGACGGCAGGTGAGCTCGCCGGCCTTCATGGCAGCGTGTACCTGCGCAACGGTGGTTTCCATAAGTTCAAAACTCATAGCAGTACGTATCCTTTCTGAAAAATATCAGGGCTTCACTTATACGGGAAGGAAGGAAGCGATGATGAAGATGAAGCCGGAGCAAAGCATGATAGCGGTGGAGTAGCCCATCAGATCCTTTGCCTTCAGGCCGGTGATGCCGAGAAGAGCGATTGCCCAGAAGGGCTGGAACATGTTGGTCCAGGTGTTGCCGTATGCAACCATAAGGCAGGTCTTGATCATGTTGGCATCCATCATCTTAGCGGACTCAACAGCGATCGGGCCCTGAACGGTCCACTGGCCGCCGCCGGAGGGAACGAACATGTTAACGATAGCTGCGGAAATGAAGGTCCAGAAGTAGAAGGTGGTAGCGTTGGAGATAGCTACGATGCCTTCAGCAAGGATTGCGAACAGGCCGGAGTACTTGATCATACCCATGATACCTGCGTAGAAGGGGAACTGGAAGATGATGCCTGCGGTGCCGCCTGCAGCAGCGCCGACAGCGCGAACGTAGTTAGCGATGTTGCCATAGAGCAGGATGCCGACAAACAGGAAGATGAAGTTAACCATGTTGATGTCGAGAGCAGCAAAGCCCTTGGTGCCGAAAGCGAAAACGATGTAGAAGATGCCGAGGAGGCCGATTACCCAAGCAACGATGGGGCTGTAGTTGAGTATATCGCCAACAGAGGGGTTAGCGGGGCGCTTGAGGATCGGGAGATCTTCCATCTCAAGAGCACGAAGAGCATCGGGCTCGAGGGGGAGAACGTCGGAATCCTTGGGATGCATCATGGAAGCGAAGAGAGGAGGCAGGATAGCAAGAGCGATAGTAACAAAGATGTTCATGGGGTTAATCATGTATTCGCTCATGGGGATGATGCCCATCTCAGCTTCGAGAGCGTGACCGGGAGTAGCGATGGAGAGACCGATGGAAGCGGAAAGCATACCATGCCAGGTCATCTGACCAACGTAGCCGCCGGCAGCGATAAGGCCATACTCGAAGGGGATGTTCTTAATGCGGAGAGCCTTAGCAAGCTCCTTAGCAAGAAGAGCGCCTACGATGAGGGAGAGGCCCCAATGTACGTAGGAAACGAGGATGGAAACGAAGGTTACAAGCCAAACTGCCTGCTTACCGGACTTAGCGGTAGCTGCGAGCTTGCGGATAACGCCCTTAACTGCGGGAGAGTTAGCGACAGCGTTACCGGTAACAACGATAAGAGCCATCTGCATGGAGAATGCAAGCAGTTCCCAGAAGCCCCTATACCAGTGCTGAACCATTTGGAGGGGGGTCTGTCCTGCGAGAGCAAGACCGAGAAGGAATGCGATGAAGGTGAGGACGATTGCGAAGATACTTGCGTCGGGCATGTACTTCAGGGAGAAGCGGAGGCAAGCATTACCCATACGGGTAATAAAGTTGCCGGAGGACTTGGTTGCGCCGTTGGTGTTAGCCAATTGACTCATCCTTTCTTTTTTCTTTTCTGTTTTGTTG
>JAFXFT010000115.1 GCA_017513385.1 Oscillospiraceae bacterium
GCCGTCGGGGAAGGATTCCATACCGGGATCTTCGCTGTATTCTGCCATGAACCGGTCAAATGCTGCAACGGGGTCTTCTGCAGCGTTGATTTGAGCGAGAAGATCCTCAAGAAGAGCATATTTGGCGTCCATTTCCATGGGGGAGTAGGGAACACCTTCGTCATCGGCAAAAGCCATGAGAATATGCTTTGCGCGGTAATAATTGTTCTCCATGCCAAAGGCAATAGCCTCGGTGTCGGATATGGTTTCGCCGCCTGCGCCAAACATTTTTGCGAATATATTGTAGTATCTGCAGGAACAGGAGAGGAGATACTCCATGAGATCTTCGGTAAGATAGCTAGTGGCGAGATATGCCTCGTAGTCTTCGTCGCTTTCGAAGTATTCCTTGTTTTGCGCTATTATACTCTCGATATTTGCCTTGTCATCATCGGTGAGCGTTACACCCATGAGCTCGGCATTGCGGTCTATCATGCGATAGAGCGCTACGGCTTTGACAGCGTCATGCATGACGTATTCGGCAAGTGTCATACCGGCGGAATACTCCGCATCCCAGTCAATCTTGCTGCCGGGAGTAAAACCACAATACTGCAGACTGAAATTGAGCCAATAAACGAATTCGGACCAGTAAACCGGTGAACCCTCAATTGTAACGATAAGCGTATCGTCATTAAAGGTAGGGGCCGAAGGCGTGGGAGTGGCAATGGGGGAATCCGTTTGCCTGGAACCACAGCCTGCGAATATGGATACTATAATGCATAGTACAAGGGCAAGGCTGATTAATTTAAAATAGCTTTTCATTGTGCACTGTTTTCTCCTTTATTGTTCTCGCTGTCCTGTATTTTTCGGTATGCACGGACAAAATCGAAGGCCTCATCGAGCACTTCTTTGGGATACTTGATTTTTACACTTACCGACGGATCGGAGCCCGCTTCGACTTTTACACGGCCGCGGAACTGCTGCATGTTGTAAAGTCCGGAAATGCACTCCATGCTGAAATCGGTAAGTTTGAAATAAAGTCTGCCGGAGCGCTGGCTGATGTCGGAAATTCCTGCTGCTGCAGCTTCAACACGAAGCAGTGCGACTCCAACAAGAGTGTTTACATTCTCGGGCGGTTCGCCGAAACGGTCTATGAGCTCGTCGATAATGTCGTCTGCGTCCTCAGGACTTTCTATCAGAGCGATTCTGCGGTATATATCCATGCGCTGCTCGGCGGTTTCTATATAATCATCGGAGATTCCGGCCGATACGTTGATATCAGCAGAGCATTCGGAGGGGCGTGTGACCTTTTCGCCCTTTTCCTCAAGCACCGCTTCCTCAAGCAGCTTCAGGTACATATCGAAGCCGACGCTTATCATATGACCGGACTGTTCCGAGCCAAGCAGATTGCCCGCACCTCGTATCTCAAGGTCGCGCATTGCAATCTTTACGCCAGAGTTGAACTCTGCAAATTCGCGGATTGCGGAAAGACGTTTGGTGGCGATTTCGGTGAGCACCTTGCCTTGGCGATAGGTGAGGTAGGCGAAGGCGTGTCGGGAGGAACGCCCTACGCGTCCGCGTATCTGGTGAAGCTGAGCGAGACCGAGCTTATCTGCGTCCTCAATTATAAGTGTATTAACGTTGGGAATATCTATACCTGTTTCGATGATTGTAGTGCAGACCAGAACCTGTATTTCGCCGCCGGATACCTTATCCATAACGGAATTTATCATTTCCTCGCTCATCTTACCGTGAGCAACGCCTACGCTTATGCCCTCTACGAGATTGGAAATATATGTTGCTGTTTGGTCAATTGTTTCTACGCGGTTATGCAGATAATATACCTGACCGCCGCGAGCGGTTTCTCTGCGTATTGCATCGGCAATAACGCTCCAGTTGTGCTCGAGAACATAAGTTTGTACAGGATGTCTGCCGGTGGGTGGATCTTCAAGAAGTGACATATCGCGTATTCCCGCCAGTGCCATATTAAGCGTGCGGGGGATAGGCGTTGCGGAAAGCGTAAGAACGTCGACCTGTTTGGAAATTTCTTTCAGCT
This sequence comes from Oscillospiraceae bacterium, assembly GCA_017513385.1. Classification (GTDB taxonomy): domain Bacteria; phylum Bacillota; class Clostridia; order Oscillospirales; family Oscillospiraceae; genus RGIG6375. The sequence continues at coordinate 2,033 of JAFXFT010000115.1, forward strand.
TCTCCTTATGTGTAACACCGAAACGCTGTTCTTCATCAACAACAAGGAGACCAAGGTCATTGAATTTTACGTCCTTCTGTATAAGCCGATGGGTGCCGATGATTACATCGGCAGTGCCGTTTTTGATTTTTCTGATGGATTCCTGCATTTGGTTGGAGGATTTGAAGCGGCTGAGTACCTCTATTTGTACGGGGTAGCCGGAGAAACGCTTTATAGCAGTTACATAGTGCTGCTGGGCAAGCACTGTGGTGGGGACAAGGATAGCCGCCTGCTTACCGTCCATAATGCACTTCATTACGGCGCGGAGGGCAACCTCGGTTTTGCCGAAACCAACGTCACCGCAAAGGAGTCTGTCCATGGGAACGGACTTTTCCATATCTTTTTTGATCTCGGAAATTGCTTTCAGCTGGTCGGGAGTCTCACTGTACTCGAATTTGTCCTCGAATTCACGCTGCCATTCAGTATCCTCGGAGAATGCATATCCGGGGCGGCGGCTGCGCTCTGCATAAAGCTGAATGAGACCCTTGGCGAGATCTTTTGCAGCCGCCTTGGCGCGGCTCTTAGTACGCTGCCATTCGGTGCCTCCAAGCTTGTTGAGCTTAACCGGGCGATCCTCACCGCCACTACCTATATACTTGGAAACCTGATCAAGCTGAGTAGCGGGTACATAAAGACAATCCTTGCCTGCGTAGGAAATTTTGATGTAGTCCTTGTCAACTCCGTCCACATGCATTTTGAAAATGCCCTCAAAGCGACCTATGCCATGGTGAGCGTGTACTACGAGGTCGCCCTTGGAAAGGTCTGTGTAGCTTTGAAGCTTGGAACGGTTGGATGCCTTTTTCTTTTTTGAACTGAGATAGGATTTGCCGGAGGAAAGCTGACCTTCGGTTATGACCGCCAGCTTTATACCGGGGTATTCAAAGCCTGCCGAAAGCAGACCCACAGATATTGCGCATACGCTGGTGGGCGGAAGCTTTGACAGATTGTAATCTATGCTGATTGGCAACTTATATGTGGCCAGATGCTCGTTCATAAGTTCGGCCTTGCGCTGATCGGAGCAGAGAACTACCACACGGTAGCCTTCCTTCATGTAATGGACGATATCACTTGCAGCGGTCTGCAGACTACCGCCGTAGGAGGGGAGCTGCTTTGCGGTTATGTTCAGAAGAGCGCGAGGGGCAACAGGGTAGCTGCTGCCGAGGAAGTTATCGAGCATTACGATGGGCAGATCTGCAAGAATAGAGCAGCAGCTGTCCCAATTCATAAAGCATTCGGCCAAAGAGCCCTCAAGCACGTTGCGGGTAATAAGTGCCTCAAGATCCTGAGAGAGCTGCCATACATAGTTTTTGCAGCGATCCTCAATACGGGAGGGCTCAGCTATAATGACAACTGCATCTTCGGGAATGTAGTTTGCAGCTGTTTCAAAACGATCATATATAAAAGGAATATAGCGGTCTGCGGTGTAAAATGGCAGCCGGTTCTGCAATCGCTGAATATCGGCTGTAAGGGAGGCGATAAGCTCCTCGTTGGGGTTCTTGCGGCGCTTGTATTTACCGAGCAGAATCTTGAGCTTTTTGATAAAGCCTTCCTCGCCACCATCGCAAAGGCCGGGAAGAATTTCAGCGCAGGGAAGTATATCGGCTTGAAATACATTTTCAAGTCGGCGCTGATTTGTAATATCAAATATACCCATTGAGTCGATTTCGTCGCCGAAAAACTCGCATCTTACGGGGTGCGCAAAAGCGGGGGAGTAGAAGTCTACTATGCCGCCGCGAACGGCAAACTGTCCCATGCCCTCTACCTGGTCACAGTGCTTGTAGCCACAGGCCAGCAGTTTTTCGACCAGATGATCTATGCTTATTTCATCGCCGCATTTTATGGAAAACGCAGAAGCTATAAGCTTTTCCTTGGGCATGGTGCGTGTGAGAAGAGCTTCGGCTGTGGCGACTACTACGTTGGCCGTTTCGGCGGCCATTGCGTTGAAAACACGTATTCTCTCATGCTCAGCATCTCGGGATACACTGTCAACGTTGTAGAAAGAGAATTCTCTGCTGCCCAGACGGAATACTTCCTCCTGGCAGAAAATAGCCATATCGGCGCGCATATGCTCTGCGTCGCTTTCGTCGGCGCATACTACAAACACCGGACGGCCGGTAATTCTGCGTATAGCGGCAGCGGCATGAGCCTTGTGTATGCTGCCTAGACCGCTGTAAACCAGCGGGCAGCCGCCTCCGTCTATTCGGTTGATAAGCTGCGCAAAATCCTTTTCGCGCATCAATGCTTGTGACAGCGCTAACATTACGGTCATGCCTCCTTTAACAGTGGTGTCTGATAAATAGTACAACACCTTATTTTACATTTAATATGTGAACTTTTCAAGTGAAAGTTGCCACGCGTCGGAAAATACGCTATAATATTCGGACAAGGCGGTGAAAGCGTTGAAAATCAACTATCAGCTTAAACTGGACGAGATAGTAAAGAATATTGAAAACAGGGGAGTACGGCCAAGATTGCTGCTGCAAATTTGTTGTGCGCCCTGCGGAAGCTATGTTCTTGAGTATCTTACTAAGTATTTCGACATAACTCTGTTTTATTATAACCCTAACATTTATCCAAAAGCCGAATATGATAAGCGTCTTGGCGAGATTGAAAAGCTGCTGGCGCTTGCACCCTTTTGCAGGGACGTTAAGCTGATTGCGGGCGAATATGATGACGCAGCGTGGCTTGAGCATATAAAGGGTACAGAGCAGGAACGGGAAGGTGGAGGACGCTGTACGCTCTGCTTTGATAAGCGCCTTGAAGAGACTGCTGCACTTGCGAAAGAACTTGGCAGCGACTGGTTTTGCACCACGCTGACAATCAGCCCTCATAAGAACGCACCGCTCATAAATGAGATAGGCGAAAATCTGGGAGAAAAGTACGGCGTTCCATTTTTGCCGTCGGACTTTAAGAAACGTGAAGGCTATAAACGATCCACAGAGCTTTGCGAAGAATACGGAATTTACCGCCAGAATTACTGCGGATGCAAGTTCTCAATATGGTTTGATGAAAATGCATAAAGCGGCAGGCATATTTTACTGAAAAAAGACTAAAAAATATTGAAATCCCGCTTGACAAAATCCCACAAATATGTATAATTATATGGTCTGTAACTGCGTTATAGACTTATTCCTTGCCCGTATTTGAGCGGGCCATAAGTCCAGAAGGAGGTGCAATCATGGCAAAGATCCAGGATAACTACGAGGTAATGTATATCATTGACCCCACCAAGACTGAGGAAGAGACTGCCGCTCTCGTTGAGAAGTTCAAGGCTCTCATCGAGGCTAACGGTACTCTGACCGAGATGGAAGAGATGGGCAAGCGTAAGCTCGCTTACCTCATCAACGACCTGTCCGAGGGTTACTATGTCCTCGCCAAGTTTACTTCTGCTCCCGAGTTCCCTGCAGAGCTGAAGCGTGTTCTTGGTATCACCGAGGGCATCATGCGTTCTCTTGTTACTGTTGTTGAGGCCTAAGGAGGAGATATAATGCTTAATCATATCGTCCTCATGGGCAGACTTACCCGCGATCCTGAACTGCGCAGAACGCAGAGCAGTATTCCGGTAGTCAGCTTCACTCTCGCTGTTGACCGCGATTATTCTTCTCGCGACGGCGGCGAAAGACAGACGGATTTTATCGACATCGTTGCTTGGAGAAACACTGCTGAGTTCGTCAGCAAGTATTTCACTAAGGGCTCTATGGCGGTAGTTTCCGGCAGGCTTCAGATCCGCGATTGGACGGATCGTGACGGCGGAAAGCGCAGAAGCGCCGAAGTCGTTGCAGACAATGTTTATTTCGGAGAAAGCAAGAAGAGCAGAGAGGGTGCTTCCGGCGGAAGCTACTCCAACTCCTCTTACTCCTACAATGACGGAGGCTATTCCGCTCCGCCTATTGAAACGACCTTCGAGGTCGAGGATGACGGCGAACTGCCGTTCTAATGTAACCCATTTACTTTTAAACCGGACAGGAGGTTAGACCAATGACCAACGAGAAGGACATGAGAAGCCGCAATCGCAAGCGCAGAAAGGTTTGCGCATTCTGCGTAGATAAGGCTCAGTCTATCGATTACAAGGATACCGCAAAGCTCCGCCGCTATCTTTCCGAGCGTAGCAAGATTCTGCCCCGCAGAACCACCGGTACCTGCGCTATGCATCAGCGCCAGCTGACCGAGGCCATCAAGAGAGCACGTCAGATCGCTCTTCTGCCTTACGTCACCGACTAATTCATAGTATTTAAAGAGGCTGCTCCGATAGGAGCAGCCTCTTTTGCTATGTTATGATAATTCAACGTACCACTTGAGTGCAGA
>JAFXFT010000116.1 GCA_017513385.1 Oscillospiraceae bacterium
GGTATCTATACCCATGCGCTTCTGACGGTTTGCCATAGCCGCCGTTTCGATGATAACAGCGAGGTTTCTGCCGGGCTTTACCGGCACGGTAATGGAGGGCACTTTTACGCCCAGTATTTCTACATAGGTATTATCGATGCCAAGGCGGTCATACATATAGCCGTCCTGCCATGGTTCGATATTTATGATCATATCAACCTTTTCTCTGTCCTTGACAGCGCCCATACCAAAGAGCTTGCGTACATCAATAACTCCTATGCCGCGCAGCTCCACATAATATCGGATTATCTCCGGAGCGCTGCCGATCAGGGTATTGTAGGAAACGCGCTTTATTTCAACGGCATCGTCGGCAACCAGACGGTGTCCGCGCTTTACAAGCTCTATTGCAGCCTCGCTCTTGCCGATACCGCTCTCGCCCAACAGCAGAACACCTTCGCCGTAAACTTCAACCATAACGCCATGGCGGGTAATACGGGGGCCGAGGTGGTTATTGAGGCTGGTGATAATATCCGCCATGAACTCGGAGGTATCGCGGTCTGTACGCAGCAGCGGAGTATGGTACTTCTCCGCCAGCTCGATGCAGCTGGGATCAACCTTCATGCGGTTGCAGATGATAAGGGCGGGAATATCATGCTTGAACAGCAGCTCATATATCTTTCTGCGCTCCTCCTGAGGCAGGGTGCGCAGATACATTATCTCAATTATACCCATAATCTGCAGGCGCAGATTGTCGAAGTGATTAAAGAAACCTATAAGCTGCATTCCCGGACGGTTTATATCGGGAGTGTGGACAAGTATCTCCTCGTAATTTTCGGGAATATATACCTTCTCCAGTTCAAACTCGTCGACCAGCTTATACAGCGGCACAGAATATTCATATCGCTGCTCCATGGAAGAGTCCTCCTTACAGGGCAAATTTTCACGCAATATATTTTATTATAAATTCAAAGTTTTTACAATGCTTTTTCCACTTTGACGCGGAATTTATTTGCCGCAGGCTCAATTTTGTGTTGATTTTTCGCTCAGTTTGAGTAATAATGTATGATGTATCGGAAAAATTGGAATTATTTTTACGCAAAACCTTCAAATTGCAAAAAAATATTTGACAAAGACGATTCGATACACTATAATAATCGGGCATCATAGTTATAGGGGTGAAAGATTTGTTGTTAGATCTGCATACAATAATCGCCAACCCCGGCAGCGTACCGTTCTCATATGAGTCGGATATTTCCGATATGCACTTCGACTCCGTAAGCGAGTTTCTTTCTCCGCTTCGCGCCGAAGGCAAGGTCGTAAACTCCGCCGATGTGCTCACGCTCACGGCAACGCTCAATGTGAAAATGCTCTGCGTCTGCGACAGATGCGGCATCGAGTACGAGCAGGAAAAGACCCTTGAGATCACGGCCAAGCTTGCCGAGGAGCTTGAGGACGAGGAGAATCCCGAGATATTCCTTGTTGAGGATAACAAGGCCGACCTCGACGAGATCCTCATTACTGCTTTTGTTCTCGATATGGATACTAAATTCCTTTGCAGCGAAGACTGTCCCGGTCTCTGCCATCAGTGCGGAAAGCCGCTCAGAGACGGACCCTGCGACTGCAAAAAGGATATAGACCCCAGATTAGCTGTATTAGGGCAGCTATTGAACGACAATTAAAATTAAACGCTGCTCACACAGCTAAGCACGAGGAGGTGTCAAAATGGCGGTTCCCAAGAGAAAAACATCCAAGGCAAGAAGAGATACCAGACGTAACTCTCACTGGAAGCTCACTACTCCCGGTATTGTTGCCTGCCCCAAGTGCGGGGTTTACCACCTGCCCCACAGAGTCTGCAAGGCCTGCGGAACTTATGACGGCAGAGAGGTCATTGCTCAGGCAAAGTAATCTCAGAAGCTTTTAAGAATAGAGGGGAGGGATTACCTCCCCTCTATTTCTTACTATTTACCCGAAACCACAAAAGGAGTGATACAAATGGCATACAACACCATAAGCTCTGTTGACCCCGGCAGTCTTGCCGATCTGGCAGGGGTGCGCCCGGGTGAAACCGTACTCAAGGTCAACCGTCACGAAATTAACGATGTGCTGGACTTCAAATATCACTCCGAAAGCAAAAAGGCGGTCCTGCTGCTCCAGAGCGAAAACGGCAAGACCCGCAAGGTGAAGATAAAGAACCCCGATTTCCAGCCCCTCGGCCTCAACTTTGAGGAATACCTCATGGACAAGGCCCGCCGCTGTGCCAACAACTGCGTGTTCTGCTTCATCGACCAGCTCCCCAAAAACATGCGGGAAACCCTCTACTTCAAGGACGACGATGCTCGTCTGTCCTTCCTGCAGGGCAACTACGTTACCCTCACCAACCTTTCCGAGCGCGAGGTGCAGCGCATAATCGACCTGAAGATAAGCCCTATGAACATCTCCGTTCACACCACCAACGCCGAGCTGCGCGTAAAAATGCTGCGCAATAAAAACGCGGGCGAGTGTCTGAACATCATGCGCCGCTTTGCCGACGCAGGCATCAAGATGAACTGTCAGATAGTCTGCTGCCCCGGTCTCAATGACGGCGACGAGCTTATCCGCACCATGATGACCCTTACCGTGCTTTACCCCCATGTGGACAGCGTTTCCATCGTTCCCGTGGGCATCACCAAGCACCGTGACGGTCTCTATCCTCTTTCCCCCGTCACCAAGAAAAAAGCCAAGGAAATCATCGATATCGTTGATAACTACGGCGATGAATTTGCAAAGAATGTGGGACGGCGCATCTTCTACTGCTCCGACGAGCTGTATCTCCGCGCAGGCCGCCCCATTCCCGATACAGAATACTATGACGATTACCCCCAGTACGAAAACGGCGTAGGTCTCATGCGCTCCCTCTCCGACGAATTTGAGAGCGCGCTGAAGATTCTCGACGAGGATCCCGTGTCCTATTTCTCCGTTGCCACCGGCGAGGCGGCAGCCCCCTTCATTGAAGGTCTTATTGAGAAAATGGGCGAAAAATGCCTCAACGCCCACGGCACGGTATATCCCATCAAAAACAACTTCCTCGGCGAAACCGTCGACGTTGCCGGTCTTGTTTCAGGCGGCGACATCCTCCAGCAGCTCAAGGGCAAGGATCTGGGACGCCGGCTCCTTATCCCCGCAGTTATGCTTCGTCACGGCGGCGACGTTTTCCTCGATGACGTAAGTCTCGACGAGCTTTCCGCCCAACTGGGTGTACCCGTTATCCCCGTCCCCAACGACGGCGGAGCATTGCTTGACGCAATGTTAGGTCTAAACAACTAACAAAGGAGGCAGTTAAATATGGCAAAGCCCCTGGTAGCTATAGTAGGACGCCCCAACGTGGGCAAGTCCATGCTTTTCAACAAGCTTGCCGGCAAACGTCTTTCCATCGTAGAGGACGTACCCGGCGTTACCCGCGACAGACTTTATGCCGACAGTGACTGGAATGGTCGCGAGTTCACCATGGTGGACACCGGCGGCATTGAACCCAAAACCGACAGTGAAATACTCCGTTTTATCCGCGAGCAGGCTGAAATAGCCATTGCCACCGCCGACGTTATCGTTCTCGTAACCGATATTCGCACCGGCGTTACCGCAGCGGACAGCGAGATCGCATCTATGCTTCAGCGCAGCGGCAAGCCCATCGTACTGGTAGTAAACAAGATGGACTCCACCGGTATGACCGACCCCGGTATTTACGAATTCTACTCCCTCGGTCTCGGCGATCCCATTGCCGTTTCTGCAGTTCACGGTCACGGCACCGGCGACCTGCTTGATGCCTGCGTAGAGGCATTTCCCCCTGAAACCGATGAAGAAGTTGATGACGACACCATCTGCGTAGCCATGATAGGCCGCCCCAACGTGGGCAAGTCCTCCCTCACCAACTACATTCTCGGTGAGAACCGCGTTATCGTAAGCGACGTTGCCGGCACCACCCGCGATGCCGTTGACAGCTACTTTGAAAATGAGCAGGGCAAGTACCTCTTCATCGATACCGCAGGTATGCGCCGCAAGAGCCGAGTTGAGGAC
>JAFXFT010000117.1 GCA_017513385.1 Oscillospiraceae bacterium
CTCACCACTCTCATTATGAGAACCGAGCTGGAATACCGCGACATTAAGACCTTCCCCCAGTACACTGAGGAAGATATCTACACCAATATCACCTGGATCCGTCTGACTAACGATAAGGGCGTTACTACTGAGATCACTCTCGACGAGGACTTCAGCATCGAGGGCAATAAGGCATCTTCCAGCTATATGATGCTTTCTCCCGTTATTTCCTCCTGTAATGACGACCATGTTCAGGAAAAGCTGCTGGATGTTGCTGCAACTCTTACCTACGGCGATATACTTTGCGACATTACCGCAGAGCAGTTTGCCGAGTACGGGCTGGATAATATCCGTCGCTTTGAGATGAAGGATACCAGCGGCAACAGCATGGATCTGGTTATCGGCGGCGCAGCCGGCAACTATACCTACGCTGTTATGGGTGAGCAGTATGACGCATTCATGAACGGAGAGGTTGACGAGGTAACCATTCTCACCTATGCAAGCGAAGCCTTCGAATGCATCAAGGTCAACTATGACACTCTCGTAAACCGCGCTATCTGGATTCAGGATATCCACTCCATCGAGTCCATCGAGTACAATATGGCAGGCGAGAAGTATGTAATGACTCTCTCCGAGTATGACGACGTTACCGGTTCCGGCGTTGAGGTTGTCCGTACCGTTGGTAAGCTCAACGGCAAGGATGTAAACGAGGATAATACCAAGCGTATCTATACCAGAACCCTGAACCTGCGTCAGGTCGGCGAACTCGACAGAAGCATTGAGCTGGGCGAGGCTGAGTATACCATTACCCTCAAGCTCCGCGACGGCAGCAGCAGACTTCTTGAGATGATTCCTCTCAACGAGCGTCAGTATGCATGCCGCGTTGACGGTAAGGCTGAGTTCTACATCTATAAGAAGAATATTCAGACTCTTATCACTGCTCTTGACCGTGTAATGGACGATAGAAATGTATCTCTCGTTTATAACACATAATTGCTTTAAATCGTTGCCATAAGACAAGAAAAATGATATAATACCCCCATGACTAAGGTCGTGGGGGTATTTTTATGCTTAAAGCCTTTTTTGAAGAAAATCCAAGGGTGGCAGTAGCATTTTCCGGCGGAACGGATTCCGCATATCTGCTGTATCAGGCGGCAAAGTATGCCCAAAGTGTTACAGCCTACTGCGTTGAGAGCATATTTCAAACCGAGGACGAGCGGGACGATGTACGTCGGCTTGCCGATGAACTGGGTGTGAAATTAAGAATAGTAATGATTAATATCCTCGCGGACAAGAATGTTGTGAAGAATAATGAGGAACGCTGCTATCATTGCAAGAAGGCTCTGCTCCAAAGAGTAAAGGAATGGGCGCAGTTGGATTTCTACGCAGTTATTATCGAAGGCAGCAATGCCGATGATGACCCTGCCCAGCGCCCCGGAATGAAAGCACTCGAGGAGCTTGGAGTACGCTCGCCTCTGCGTGAGGTGGGGCTCACCAAGGCCGATATACGCCGCCTGTCCAAGGAGGCAGGGCTGTTCACCTGGGATAAGCCATCCAATTCCTGCGCAGCAACCCGTGTGCCCACCGGCGTGAAGCTTACGCTTGATATTCTTAAGAAGATAAGAAACGGAGAAGAGCGTCTGAAAGAGATGGGATTCGGCGACCTGCGCCTTCGCTGGCGGGATGGTGCGGCCAAGCTTGAACTGCCTGCGGAGCAGCTTGCAATGGCTGTTGAAAAGAGAAACGATATAATCGATGCTCTGAGCGGAGATTTTACTGAGATAAGTATTGACCTTAAAGGGAGAAGAGGGACGTAATGGATAAAACTGAACTGATGAACCTGCTTCGTGCCGTGGAAAGCGGCAGCGTTACGCCTGAGGCTGCCGCTGCCCAGATAAAGGCTGCGCCCTTTGAGGAACTCGGATACGCCAAGGTGGACCACCACAGAGCTGTGCGGCAGGGTGTACAGGAGGTCATATACGGACAGGGCAAGACCGTGGAGCAGATTGAGGGTATACTTACCTCTATGCTGGAAAGCGGATGCCGAGACATCCTTATAACCCGACTGCAACCGGAAAAGGCTACTGCACTCAGCGAGAAATTTGAACTGGAATATAATGAACTTGCCCATATAGCTATCGCTGCGCCCGTCAAGGAGCGTAAGCTGGTGGGATCCGTTGTTGTCGCCTGCGGCGGCACCAGCGATATACCCGTCTGCGAGGAGGCGGCTATAACTGCTGAGGTACTGGGCAGCCGCGTTCACAGAATGTACGATGTGGGTGTTTCCGGTCTTCATCGCCTGCTTTCTCAGCTGGACGTACTCACCACCGCCCGTGCCGTTGTTGCCGTGGCGGGTATGGAGGGGGCACTGGCAAGCGTTATCGGCGGTCTGGTTGACTGCCCCGTAATCGCTGTTCCTACCAGCGTGGGCTATGGAGCGAGTTTTGGCGGCGTTGCCGCCTTGCTGGCGATGCTCAATTCCTGCGCCAGCGGTGTTTCAGTAGTGAATATAGATAACGGCTTCGGCGCAGGATACCTTGCGTCCATGATAAATAAGGCGGAGGGTGTGCGCGAATGAAAATACTCTACCTTGAATGCGCCATGGGTGCCGCGGGAGATATGCTTACAGCAGCGCTGCTGTCCCTGCTGGACGATGTACCTGCTTTCGTGGCGGAGTTGAACGGACTTGGTTTGCCCGGTGTGAGCATTGAGGCCGCGACCAAGGAGCAGTACGGCATAAGTGGTCTGCACATGCACGTCCGTATAAACGGCGAAGAGGAACATGAACATTTCCACAAGCACGAGCATGAACACGAACATTATGAGCATGAACATCATCACCACCATGACCATGACCACGAGCATGAGCACCATCATCACCATCACCACGATGAGAACGCTCATGAGCATTTCGATATAAATTCCATACACCGCATAATTGACGGTCTGCCTGTTTCGGATAAGGTGAAAAGCGACGTGCGCGCCGTTTACGGCATAATCGCTGCTGCGGAAGCCAAGGTGCACGGCAAGCCTGTTGAGCTGGTGCATTTTCATGAGGTTGGTGCAATGGATGCTATTGCAGATGTTACCTCGGTCTGCCTCCTTATGGAGCGGATTGGCGCTGATAAGATAATGGCATCGCCTGTGCATCTGGGCAGCGGTACCGTTCGCTGCGCCCATGGCGTGCTGCCTGTTCCAACGCCTGCAACCGCTGACATACTGCGAGGTGTACCGAGCTACGGCGGAGAAGTGCGCGGCGAGCTTTGCACGCCCACCGGAGCTGCGCTGCTGAAGCATTTCGCGGTCGAATACGGCGCGATGCCCGTCATGAGAACGGAAAAAATCGGTATCGGTATCGGCACAAAGGATTTTGGACGCTGCAACTGCCTGCGCGCCTTTTTGGGCGAGACCGACGGCGGCAACGATACCGTTCTGCAGCTGAGCTGCAATGTAGACGATATGACAGGCGAGGCGCTGGGCTACGCATTGGAAAAGCTTTTCGATGCAGGCGCAGCCGATGCGTTCTTTACTCCTGTTTATATGAAGAAAAACCGCCCCGCATATATGCTCACATGCATATGCCCCGAGGCTAAGGTGGAGGCGGTTACCCGCGCCATATTCCGCAATACCAGTACCCTCGGCGTGCGCCGCACGGTGTGTGAGCGCAGTGTGCTCACAAGAAAGGAGTATACCGCCGAGACATCCCTTGGCAGCGTCAGAGTGAAAACCTCCGAGGGCTACGGTGTGAAG
>JAFXFT010000118.1 GCA_017513385.1 Oscillospiraceae bacterium
CCATGAGCACCTTTTCCACGTGTCCCGCCAGCTTGCCCAGCTGGGCGGCGGTGGCAAGACTGCCGCTGACCTCGCCCTTCCTGAACTTGACGGGAATGCGGGCGGGCATATCGCCGTGCTCCATGGCTTCGATGACCGATGCATCGTTGAGGATAAGACCCGAGCGCAGCAGCTTCTTATGGCGCTCCTTCTCTATCTCGGCGTCGCTGCTGTTGCGGGGCATAGGCAGCAGCAGATCCTTGGCGGGAGAATAGAGCACACCGGCGGGAATTATCTTCTTATCCTTGCCGTAATGCTCCTTGCCCTCCTTTTCAAGGGCGAAAAGGTAAATGAGCATCTGTATGCCCTTGCCGTACCACACGTCGGTAAGGTTGAACTTTGTCCTGCCGGTCTTGTAGTCGGCAACGCGCAGGTAAAGGTCGTCATTATCTATCCAGCCGTCTACGCGGTCCACCTTGCCCTCCAGCTCCAGCTTGACGTCGCCGCAGTCTATCTTCACGGGAGGCAGGTCGCCGTCCTTGGCAAACTCCAGTTCAAAGTCCAGGGGCTTGAAGTCGGAATTGAGAAATTCCTCGGCAACGTCGCGGGCGATACTCATAACACCGGACTTCAGGCGGTAGAACAGATACCTGAAGCGGGCAGACTTGCCCTCCAGCCCGTTCATCACCTCGTCCACGTACTTCTTCACGTACTTTTCCGCCAGCTTCAGACATTCGTCCACGCCGATAGCCGCAATGCCGCCCATATTGCCCGCCTCGCGGGCCATGTTCTCCATGACGTAGTGGACAAAGTTGCCGAACTCGGGCGCGTCAATGGCGGAGCTTGCCCGCTCCTTGGCGCGCAGACCGTAGCGCATGAAGTAGGAGAAGCGGCAGACGTTGAACTTTTCCACCTTGGAGGCGGTCATCTTGAACTGCTCGCCGTAAAGCTCCTTTACGGACTTCTCGCCCAGACTGCCGCGGGGTGCATTGACCGCCGCAGCGGCCTCCTTATATCTGTCGCCCCAAAGCTCATCGGCAATTTTACGCGCAGCCTCGGCGCGGTCGGAGCCGTCGCCGGAAAGGGCGAGGCGGAACAGGGGCTCGGAGGCCTGAGCTGCCGCCCAAGCCTTCAGGCTTGCGCCGGAAACCGCCTTGCAGCCGCAGAGGGCCTCCATGCGTCCTGCAAGGAAGGAGGGCGATACGCCCGAGGGCCAGCTCACATAAAGGGTATCGCTTGCCGCGGAAACGGCAAGGTATATTGCGGAAAACTCACGGCAAAGCTCCTCGTCGGGCACGATGCTAAGGTCAAGACCCAGCTCCGAAAGCAGACGGCGCTCCTCGCCGGAGAACACACCGCGGGCGGCGCCGGGCATGGGCAGGCTGCCCTCCTGTGCGCCGAGAATTATAAGCTTTTTCACCCGTCTGCCCCTCATACGGGTCAGCTCGCCGAAGCTTACGCTGTCCAGCGCAGTGGGTATGCTGCCGGAGGAAAGGGTGGAAATGAGCAGCGTGAACAGCTTCGTGCCCTCCTGCGCGTCCATTTCCGCCTCGCCCAGCACCTCGGAAAACTGCTCAAGGGCAGAAACGATCAGCTCCCAATCACGGACAAGGGCATCGGCCTCGGCGTTTTTGCCGTTCTTTCGGAAATCTGCCGCACGGGCACCCAGTACGGCTGAAAGATTCGCAGCCTCAATGTAAGCGTAAATGGCAAGGGCAATGTCCGCCGCCGTTTTTGCCACTTTCAGCTTTTCCGAAAGGATAAGCAGGGGCTCAACGGCGCGGCTGCGTATTTTATTTATCCGCTCAAGGCGGCTCTTATCGTTATCCGTAAGCTCCATGAAGCCGCGGGGGTTCATGGTCCACTCCTTTTTCCACGCGCTCTCGCCGCGGACAGTCCATGTGGCGCAATAGTTTTCCAGCTCGCCCACCTCGTCGGGCATGATGCGGGCAAGCCCTGTTTTAAGGCAGCGCAGAACGTCCTCCCTGCGCCAGCCGCCGCTTACTACCTCAAGGGCGGAAAGGGTCAGGGCGAACACGCCGCGGCGAGCCACGTCCTCGCGGCTGTCGCTGAACACAGGCACGCCGTAAAGCTCGAAAACGCTGCCGCCTATGCTCTCGTATTTATTGAAATCGCGGGCGGCTACCGCTATATCCGACCAGCGCAGGTCGGGCTCCTCCCTCATCCACGAAAGGATTCGGGCGGCGGCAAGCTCGCATTCGCTGAAAACGCTGTCGGCCGAAACCATCAGGGTGCTGCCATCGGGCTCGGCGTCCTCGATTTTCCTGTAGTTGAACAGATTTTCGCTCAGCAGAGCCAGCGCGGGTGCGCGGCTCTCGTCCTCGTAGTCTGCCGCTTCGGTGACTACGGGGATATTGCGCTCCTTTGCCATTGCCAGCAGGCGGTAATATGTCATATCCGCAACGGCGAAATGATTTTCCTCCACTCCGCTGCGGCAAAGCGTGACCGTAATGTCACCTCCGCGCTCCATCAGCGCCTCCAGCACCTTCATTTCCAGCGCGGTGAAGTCGGTGAAGCCGTCGATATAAAAGCCGCCGCTGCCCACCGCACTTCGGGGCATAAGGTCAGCGAGGCGCTCAAGGCGCTCGCGGGGTCATCGAGCAATTGGGCAAGCAGCGCGTCAAATGCGCCGCAGATAAGGGAAAGGTCGCGGAGCTTATCGCCGATGCTGCCCTCCGCCTGCTCCGCCAGCTCGCCAAGGCGCTCCGCGCCTGTCATGGTTCGCGCCAGCTCCTCGCGGGCGTCCAGCAGGCTCACCAGAAACTCCTCGCGGTGCTCCCGGGAGGCATAGACCTTCAGCTTGGAGGAAACCGCCGCAACGGCGCGGCTCATAAGCAGCAGCTTGGTGCCCTTATCCGGCACCACCTCCGCCGCACCGCCAAGCTCCGTGAACACGCGGCTGCAAAGGCGGGTGAAGCTGAGCACCTCGGCGCGCAAGTTCACCGGCGCGCCGCAATGGGCCGCCAGCGCGCGCTCCGCCTCGTGGCTGCCCTGCTCGGGCGTGAGCAGCACCAGCCCCGTTTTTTTGCTGTTTTTTATTTCCTCAAGTATGCGGTAGGTCTTGCCCGAGCGGGCAGGACCGGAGATGATTTTCAGCACGGTTATTCCTCCAAAAGGACGAATTGGGCTTCGCCCATGAATTGATGCATTACATCATGAATTGGCGCAAAGCGCCATGAATAATATATCTCTCATGCCCAACGGGCAATTCATGCAAAGCAATTCACGAAATCTCTGATTTCAATTCATGCCATAGGCATTTCATTATCAACTATTCCCTGAACTGCAATGCCTCCGCCAAATGCTTCGCCTCTATGCTTTCGCTGCCTGCAAGGTCGGCGATGGTGCGGGCGACGCGGAGTATTTTATCATGGGAGCGGGCAGTGAGACCAAGTCGGTCATAGGCAGAGCGGAGCATACTGTCGCCTCTTGCGTCCAGCTGACAGTATTTCGCCAACTCACGGCTGCCCATATAGGCATTGCAGCCCACGCTTGTGCCCGCAAAGCGCTCCTGCTGTATCTTCCGCGCGGCGTTGACTCTTTTGCGTATGGTCGCCGAGTCCTCTCCGTTGGGCTTTTCCCGCAGCTCGTCATATTCCAGCGATGCCACGTTTACAAACAGGTCTATTCTGTCCAGCAGCGGGCCGGAAATGCGTCCCTTATAGGCGCGCACCGCACCCTCGGAGCAGGTGCAGCGGCCCGAGGGATGTCCGTACCAGCCGCAGCGGCAGGGGTTCATGGCGCAAACCGGCATGAAGCGGCTGGGGTAGGTGACGGAAGATGCCACGCGGGAGATTGTCACCTCGCCGTTCTCCATGGGCTGGCGCAGTATCTCAAGGGTTTCCCGGGAAAACTCCGGCAGCTCGTCAAGAAACAGCACACCGTTATGGGCCAGCGATATCTCGCCGGGCTTGGGATTGGTGCCGCCGCCGGAAAGTCCGATGGCGGACACCGTATGGTGAGGCGCCCTGAAAGGGCGCTGAGTTACTATGGGGTGATCCTTGCCCGTAAGCCCGGAAATTGAATGAATTTCCGTGGTCTCCATTGCCTCCTCGCGGCTCATATCGGGCAGAATGGAGGGCAGCCTTGCAGCAGCGAGGCTTTTGCCGCTGCCGGGCGGGCCGCTCATAAGCAGGTTATGGGAGCCGCTTGCGCAGATTTCCATGGCTCTGCGCACATTGGCCTGACCTTTCACATCGGCAAAATCCAGTATTCCGCCGTACTCGCCCGAGAAGGGCGGCGCGGTGACGGGCTCGATTGGGGTATCGCCGTAAAGGTGCTCCATAAGCTGGCTCACGTGCTCCACGGGATAGACCTCAACACCCTCGGCGAAGGCCGCCTCGCGGGCATTGTCCGCAGGCAGGAAAAGGCGCTTTATTCCCTCCCGCTCGGCAGCGAGAGCCATGGACAGCGCGCCGTTTACGCCCCGCACCTCGCCCGAAAGGGACAGCTCGCCTATGAACGCTGCGTCGGCAGGGGGCGCGGATATGGTTTCGGTGGCGGCAAGGATGCCGAGAAGAATGGGCAGGTCATAGACCGTGCCGCCCTTTTTGGTATCGGCGGGAGCAAGATTGACGGTTATGCGTCCCGAGGGGAAGGTGTAGCCGCAGTTTTTTATGGCGGCGCGCACTCTGTCCCTTGCCTCCTTGACGGCAGTATCGCCCAGGCCGACTATATCAAAATTGGTAAGACCCGTTGACACGAAGCATTCCACGCTTACACCGTAGCCGCGTATGCCGTGAACGCCCAGCGAGCGAACTTTACCTGTCATCTATGCCACCTCTTTTGTAATTGAAAATTGAAAATGGAGAATTGAGAATTATTGATGCGGTTCGCTGCGCAAGGCAGCAACAACCGCATTGCGTTAACCAACATTTTATTCGCTTGCGCGAATCCCCTCATCAGTCGCTTCGCGACAGCTTCTCCTCCAGGGAGAAGCCGGGGCATTAGTCCCAGTCGTGACCGTAAATCGTTATATAGATGTCACGGCAGACTCCTTCAAAATTTTGATGAATATCGCGATTTGAATATCGCTTTACGGTATACCCGCAATTTTTCAAAAATTCATCTCGAACAGCATCATTTTCTATGCCCTTTTCTTCGTAGTGCTGCGTTCCGTCAAGCTCAATAACAAGCTTTGCCGATGCACAGAAAAAGTCTACGATATATGAACCTATAATTTGTTGCCTTTTTACATTTACGTCCAAGCCTTTCAGAAAATCATACCACAGATGACGCTCTTCCGGCGTCATATTATTTCGCAGGCTTTTCGCCGTTGGCAAAAGCTTTTTATTGTATTTAGTCTCCATGCTTAACCCCTTTTGCCAATCTTTCATATATATCCGCACCCGCTATGCCTTCTCCCTTGAGGAGAAGGTGGCATTTGCAAAGCAAATGACGGATGAGGGTCTGCCGTAAGGCAGCAACAACCGCACTGCGATAACCTACGTTTTTTTGCTTGCTCTTAATCCAAAAACTCCGCCAAAATGTCGCGGTTGACCTTTTCCTTTTCCACAAGGCGGGCAATGGCTGCCTCGCGGGCATTGTGAGAGAACTCCGCAAGAGCGTCCTCTATAAGGGCGCAGAGCTTATCGGCAGTTACATCGGCAAGGTCAATATAATGCTCATAGCCGAGGTAATCAAGGAAGGAGCTGACCTTGGGGTCATAGACCACGCCTACCAGCGGCACGCCGTGGCCTGCGGAGAAGATAAGACCATGCAGACGCATGGAAACAACGGCGCTCATGCGGGACATGAGCCCGATGACCACGTCGGAGTCCATAGCCGAAGCTATCACATGCGAGGGAGCTTTCATCTGCCGCGCCACATCTGCGGCGGCTTCCGCGTCCTTGACATTGCTGATGGGAATGAACAGCGGGGTAAGACCATACTTTTCATAGGCAAAATCCGCTGCGGCGGCAATATCCGCCGTCTTTTCGGCAAAGCCCTCCCAATAGCGCAGGGCAAAGCCGATATATCTGCCCTTGGGGTCGAGCCCCTCGGTGAGCATAAGGCTGTTCACCGCAGCTTCGCCTGCGGCGGGCAGCAGCAGTGAGGGGTCGGCGGCCAGATGTATCTCGGGCTTGGTTACGCCCATATCTGCCAGCTCAGCCATAGAGCCGTCCTCGCGCAGGGTGATGCAATCCACATTTTCGTTGAATATTTTACCTGCAAGGCGGCGGTTATAGCTGCGGTTTACAGGGCCTATTCCGCAGCCGTACATGAGCACAGGCACACCTCTGCGGTGAGCGCAGCGGAGTGTGAAAAGATAGAACCACAGGGAGCGGCGGCTGGTAACGTCCTGAATAAGGCTGCCGCCGCCGTTGATGTAAAGGTCAGCCTTCATGCACAGGCGGGCAAAGGAGAACACATTAAATGAGAACACCGAGCGGACTCGATGGAAATAGCGGGTCTCGCGGGGATTGACGGAAAGGACGGTGATGACCGCGTCGGGGGAAACTGCGCGCACCTCGTTCATAATAGAGCGCAGAATTGCCTCGTCGCCGGAGTTGCCGCGTCCGTAAGCGCCGCAGATAACTACGTGTTTGCGCTTTGTCTTGCTGCGGCGGATTATGGTTTCGTATATTTCCCGCTGGGTGCGGCAGGTTGCCTCCAGCGAGAACTTGGCTGCCACCTTATCGTGGAGGTTGCGGGCCATTTTCTTTCTTGCGCCCTCGTTTTCCGCCAGCATACTCAGCGCCTTGCCCAGCTTCTCATAATCACCGGGCTCGAAGAGCATACCGTTGACCCCCGAATCGATAAGGGCGGGAACGCCGCCCACGCGGGAGCTGACCGTTGCCAGCTTATAGCGCGCGCCCTCGGTGAGGGCGTAGGGGAAGGTTTCGGAAACACTGGTGAGGGTATTTATATCGAGGCAGGAATAGAACGCGTCGGTGTCGCTTATCCAGCCGAGAAACGCCACCTTATCCGCCACGCCCAGCTCCTTTGCCAAGCCGCGGAGCATTTCCTCCTCGGGACCCTCGCCCGCGATGAGCAGGCGCAGGTTGGGGGTGGTCTTTTCCGCAATGGCGAAGCCACGAATGAGCGTGGCGATATCCTTGACGGGATTGAGGCGGGCGGCGATGCCCACATTTATGCTGTCGGTGGGGAAATCTATACCGTGGGCGGCGTAGAACGCGCTGCGGTCGGGCAGGTCGGCGGCGGTTTTCATCTCGACGCCGTTATAGATGGTGAAGAGCTTATCGGGCGCAAAGCCGCGGGAAATAAGCAGCTCCGTCATGGAGTCGGACACGCCCGTGAGGTAATCCATTCTCCGCAGCGCCAGCGCATTGGCCACGCCGTAGGTCATGCGTGCCACAGGGCGGCCCATGTAGTCCAGCTTGGGGTCGCTGTGGACGGTGGTGAGTATAGGCAGCTTGGCATGACGCTTCAGCAGCGCCGACATGAAGTTGCCGCGGGCACCATGGCTATGGATAACATCGAATTTTTCCTCGTCTACCAGCGCCTTCAGCTCCTGCAGATCCTTCAGCGGATTGCGGTTGGCTATGATGCGGGTATCGATGCCCATTTCCCTTGCCTCTGCCGAGAATTCGCCCTCGGTGAAGCAGACCATGCAGACCTTGTCGGTCTTTGAAAGCTCCCGCAGCAGCGTGAGCACATGGGTCTTGGCGCCGCCTATATCGCCGCCGCTGATAAGAGTGAGAATATTCATGTGGTGTTCCTTTCTCGATGCCATTGTGCAATTCATGTTTTACAATTCAGCCTTACGGCTGACCCCTCATCAGTCGCCTGCGGCGACAGCTTCTCCCCAAAGGGGGGAAGCCGGGGCATTAGTCCCAGTCACGTCCGTATATCGTTATATAGATGTCACGACAGACCCCTTCAAAGTTTTGGTGAATATCCCGATTGGAGTAACGCTTTACGGTGTATCCTGATTTTTTCAAAAATTCGTCGCGGACAAAATCTTTTGCCAAGCCTTCGTCCTCATAGTGCTGAGTTCCATCAAGCTCAATAATAAGCTTTACCGCCGGGCAGCAGAAGTCGACAATATATGAGCCTATTGCCTTCTGCCGCTTGAATGTAATCGGCAGTTTTTTCAGAAAATCATACCACAGATGTCTCTCCTCCGGTGTCATGTTATTGCGAAGCGCCCGAGCCGCAGGAATAAGATTTTCTTTGTAGTTTCTATGCATGGCAGTTCCTTTCCGTTATGGCTTCGCCCCTATGGGGAGAAGCTGGCGGCGCAGCCGACTGATGTGGGGCATCCGCGAAAGCGGATAAATCCCCGC
>JAFXFT010000119.1 GCA_017513385.1 Oscillospiraceae bacterium
CGGTGCTTGCGCCGGGAGTGTTGGTGGGATTATTGGTGGAGGGAGTGTCCTTGGGAGCACAACCTGCAAACAGAGCCACTACAAGCAGCAGAGCAAGCATCAGCGAAAGCAATTTCTTAACTTTCATGTGCAAATCTTCCTTTCTAAATTTTGACAGAGTCAACAAAGCAAGCATTTCCCTTGCGCGTGTTTTTTGACCTGTTGCACACATTCTACCACGTCAACCAAATTTTTTATGTTTCAGCCAAGACATTTGTTTTCAGTTTATTAATGATTTTCCTAAGATATTATCACTTTTTATTAATATTCTGTACTGTTATTATAAATATTCATTCCGACATACCGCGTTGTTTTCCATTTATATCGCTTGCAAGCAAAAAAGTCCCCCGCAGGAATACACCTGCGGGGGAGCTCAAGGGAATAGATCAAGCCGTAATACGGCTAAGCTTTATGCTGCCATGTATGCGTCGAATGCTTCCTGATAGATTTCAAGAATCTCTGCCATACCAAGATCCATAGCGCCCTGAACGTAAGCATCCCACTCGCTGATGGGCTTGTCGCCTACGAAGAATGCGGAATAGTTCTCGTTGACATAGGTTGCAACGTCGCCGCTGAGTGCATTGACTTCTTCGTTCTGATCATCGGTCAGACGGAAGCCGGTGGGAACGTCGTATTCGCCCTTGTAGCCGTCGATAACCCATCTCTCGGTCATCTCGAGGAGCTCGCGGCCGCCATCATAAGCGTAGGAACGAGCCTGAGAGAAGTAGGTTGCGTCGCCGAGGTTGTTAGCAGAGTACATGAGCAGTGCCCACTGTGCGCCGAGGCCTTCGGGATGATGGAGCATGAAATCGGTGAGGGTCTTCTCGCCGTTTTCGTCATATTCCCAAACAACGCCTTTGGGACCCCAGCTGGAATAGTCGGAGCCTGCAGGGCTGTAGAACCAGTCACACCAAGTAACTGCCAGAGGAATATTTTCGCAACTGCATGCGATGGAGGAAGTACCATTGGTCAGGTAGGAAAGCTGCTGACCGTACATGAGCTTCTGGCCCTCATAGAGAAGAGGACGGGTAAGAGAAGTCCATCTGGTATCGGGATCTTCACTTGCAACGATATAGTCGTTGATCTGGCTGGGAGTCATGGAAACGTAAGCGGTCTCGCCGGTGGTGATGTAGTTCATCATGTCATCGTTGCCGAGATAGCCGGGCCAGCCGGGATCGATAAGGCCTTCCTTGTACCACTGAGCCATTCTTTCGATAAGGTTTTTATCGTCCTCGGTGGTAGAGGTATACTGGATCTTGCCGTCAACTACTCTGGTGTAGGGCAGGCCCTGAGAGTTGAGGAAGAGAGCGGTGTTGTAGCCGGATGCAAAGTAGCCGGGAACCATTTCAAGGCTCTGGAAGAATTCCATGGGCCAATCTACGCCCAGTTCGTTCTTCATGCGATAGAGCATATCGTGGATATCATCGTAGGTAACGATGTCTTCCCAGGTAAGGCCGAGATCTTCAAGGTAGTCCTCACGTACGCACCAACCGGTGGTGGGGGTGGGATCCTTATAGATGCCGTAGAACCAGCCGCAAATCTGATCGTTGTAATAAACGGTGTCGCGGAGGGTCTGCTGGTCGATGTACTCAACTGCGTAGAAGTAGTTGGGAGCGTAATCCTTATAGTCGAGGAGGTTTACGAACCACTCTTCGTTGATAGCATCCTCGGGGGACTTGCCGTAGTAAATAAGACCGTGAGCCATGATGTCTGCCAGATCGTCGGCTGCCAGCAGAACTGCAAAGTTCTCAGCAAGGCTCTCAACGGGAGGACAGAGGTACTCAATGTGTACGCCGGTCATATCAGCAACGGCCTTCTGGTAAGGCATGCTGCCGAAGCCCTCAGCGGGAATATACTGGGGAGTCCAGCACATATTCCAGAAGGAGAGAACTTCATCGGTGGTGGTGAGAGGCAGCTCATACTCATAGAAATCAAGAGCAAGGCCGTTCTCACCCTTTTCAAAGTTGCCGGCTGCGAAGTTGTAAGGAGAATCTTCCTCAACTTCTTCGCCGCCCTGGCTGGTGCCGGGGGTGTCGGTGCTTGCGCCGGGGGTGGGGGTGGGAGTGTTTGTGGTGGGAGTGTCTTTACCGCAACCTGCAAACATAGCCACGATGAGCAGCAGAGCAAGCATCAGAGAAAGCAGTTTCTTAACTTTCATCTTTCATCTTCCTTTCTTAATTTGACAGAGTCAACAAATTCATAGGTTCACTCGCACAAATTTTTTGACCTGTTGCACACATTTTAACACATGCAGCAAGCCGAGAACTGTTTCGGCCAAGACATTTGCGCACAATTTTTAATAAAGTTTTAACCGCACTTCATTTCCATTTAAAATACGCTTACAAAATTGTCAAATAAAATACACCCCGCAAAACTTGCGGGGTGTGATGTATATCGGCATTATCAATTCTGATTTTTAAGTTTTTCAACGGCGGCAGCGATTTCGGGCTGAGCCTCTATCATCATGTCCTCCCATTCACCTACATAGTCATAGGTGACCTCGCCTTCATTCATGCGCTTTACGTAACCCTCCAGCATGCCAAAATCCTTCTCATAGCAGTGGAAGCTGTTAGCTCGATGAGTATAGCTGCCCATAGGCACGCCAAGCTCATCGGCGATACGCTTCTGCAGCATGATGAGTGCAAAGGCATTCATAAAGGTTGCCTTGCAGGCATCATTGGAGCGGAAGAGTACCTTACTGTGAAGCTTACCTGCACGGATAAAGAACTGGATATGCTGCAGGCAGGCGGGGTCATCGCTGGCAGCGTCTTTTTCCCAATCGCGAATATCGATTACGGCGCGGCGGGAATCGGGATTACGGCGCAGTTCCTGCGCGATAAAGGGGAACTGCTTCTCCATGCGGGAGTGGTAGGTATATGCCCAGTTGCCGCGCTCTATTTCGAAGTCGAGAATGCCGTCCAGCATCTCCTGACGGTACTGCTCCAGTTCGCGGTAACCGCCGATAAAGAGCTTGGATATCATGGGCTCGGCAAGAGGCTCCTCCACCACCATTGTCATGGAAAGCTCCTTCTGGTTGGTATTGTAGTCAGGGCAGGGAGAAATCTCGCCGAATTCCTCCAGTTCCTTCAGCGCGTTATGGTATGCCTCGGGCAGGGTCCTTCCTTTAACAAGACGTTCTTCCATCATTTTTCTCCCCTTCATTTTTTTCAAATCCGCCAATACAGCGGCTTATCGCCCCTGTGGGGCAACTTCCTATGCATTCGCCGCAGCGTATGCACTCGGCAGAGTTTATGTTTTTGCGTATTTCAACACCCATTTTGCAGCGCTTTTCACAGGCACCGCAGAGGGTACATTTTTCTTTATCCACTTTCATGCGGAATATGCTCACCCTACTGAACAGTCCGTAAAACGCGCCCAGTGGGCAGAGGTATTTGCAGAAAGGTCTGTAAACGAACATTGACGCGAGAACTATGACAATGAGTACCGCCAGCTTCCACGCAAACAATCCGCCTGCAGCCTGCTGCAGGTTTTCGCTGCCTGCCAGCAGCGGCAAACCGCCCTCCAGCGTTCCCGCAGGACAAAGCCACTTGCAGAACCAGGGTTCGCCAATTCCGAATTGATTGGAAACGAAGGTAGGCAGAGCAATTACAAGCACCAGCAGTACGAGGTATTTAAGCCATCGCAGCAGTTTATCCGCTTTTTTCGGTATTTTCAGTTTGGGAACAGGTATCTTGTACAGCAGATCCTGCACTAACCCAAACAGGCAAAGAAATGCGCATATCAGCCTTCCCAATACTACTCCGAAAAAGATCAGTACACCAATAACGTAGAAGCTGAAATTATGTTTTCTCCCGCTCAATACCGCCTGCAGCGAACCAATGGGACATGATCCGAGAGCTCCCGGACAGGAATAACAGTTAAGTCCCGGTACGCAAAGAGTTTTCAGCTTGCCGGTATATATCCTGCCTTCTGCAAAACCTCGAAAATTGGCATTAAACAGCAGTGCGGAAATTATCTGTATAATAAGTCTTTTGGAAATCTTTCTTTTCATCCGATACCTATGCACTCAAGGCAGATATTCACTGCTTTCTGCAGCACAACTGCCGTTTCCCCGCGCATTACTCCAAGCACCACGAACACTGCCGCCAGCAGCAGAAGTCCGGTTCTCATCAAATCAACTTTCTTCATATCAGCTCTCCGGCATTGCAGCAAGGATTTCTTCCATTCTGCCGATATACATGGCCTTGGGGTCAACGGGTGCGCCCACTATGGGCTGACCGATGATCTTCCCGCTGCTGTCCACAAAGTATGTGGCGGGAACAGCCTCGGTATAGCGCAGCACGTTGTTTTCAATGTTCTCATCGGGAATAAGCACCTTAAACTCAAGGCCGTATGTGTCCACTATCTCCAGTGCCAGTTCCATATCCGTATTGGCGTCGAGACAGATGGATATAACGTTAGCGCCCTCGGGCAGTTCGTCCATCATATCCTGAATATCGGGCAGCTCATCAAGGCAGGGATTGCACCATGTAGCCCATATATTCACCATGGTTACCTTGCTCTGCGCAAAAATATCCTGAGTTACCACCTCACCGGTAAGGGCTGTGGTATCAAAAGCCTCAAAGGACACGCCATTGGCAGTTTCGGGCAGGAAGGCAATAATATTGTCCTTGAGTCCCGCCATACCTGCCGCAAGGGCAGCAACATCCTCCCGCTCGCTTTCGCTCAGGCCGGGATCGTCGTAGGTGTCATTATAGAAGTAGATATACTCCACGCCCTCCAGCTTGGCGGCACTGACCTCGTTTGTATAGAGTTCACGCAGCTGGGGCAGCAGGCTCTTACCCTCATCGCCGATCTCGTCCATAACCCGCACGATGGCAAAGCACTGATAGTAGCGGGAATACGCTTCCTGCAGCTGCTCCTCGGCGGCATTGGTGTCGCTGATTATATCAAGCAGCGCATCGGGCACATACATAGCAAGCACAGTGCTGCTGCCTACCACGGAAAAGCCGAAATTATCGGGAATGAGCTTCTGCAGAATATCAGAATACACCAGCCCAAAACCCAGCGAGGGCTCGGCAAAGCCGTTGCTTCCGTCCACCACTACGGTTTCACCGCCTATCGTGACCATTCCGTCGGCGCTGAATTTCTGGTCGACTTCATGGGTGCTCTGTGTGGGAGTGTCGGGCTGATTTGTATCGTCGGGTGAGGTTTTATTGCAGCCGCAGAAAAGCAGTGCTACTGCGGCGATTATTGCGATTATTTTAAGCTTACGCATTACTGTGTGACTCCTTACGCGGTCATTTCATCTCATTATACATTCTACATCGAATATTTACAATTTGCAATATCCATCAGACCCGCCGAGGTTGAAGGAACACTAAAAATATGATAAATTAAATCGAAAGCAGGTCGGAAAAACCATGCCTATTTAACGGAGGGCTATTATGCGCGATTTGACTTACAAGAGAATACTCCATGAAGATGACGCAGATATCCCTAACCTCATTGCGATATACAAAAAACCTGAAATCGCGCAATATATAAGCATTGGCGATAACTATTTCCATTATGTTACCACCAACGATGAAGTTTATTTCTATAAAATTTACGAAAACAACAAGTTAATAGGCGCAACTCACATTGAAAAACAAGGCACTGTGCTGTTTATGGACATATTAGTGCTTCCGGAATTTCAAAGGAACGGACTGGGAACTAAAATTTTAACGGACATTCAAAATGATGTCTTTGAACTGGACTTTGACAGGATCGAAATTTCCATTGACGAAAGAAACACAGCTTCGCTGAAGCTGTTTGAAAATGCAGGTTTTGTTCGCATCTCGAAAGAAGATGAATTGTTGAACTATGTTTACCAAAGAAAAGCTAACTGAGTAATTCCGTTTTTAAGCTTGATAACCCAAACATGTAAATCAGAAGATTTGTTTTCGATTTGCCGTAATGCAACACAATGGTTTGACATTGTGGGAAATATGAAGTACAATTCATACATTGACATTATTAAAATAAGAAAGAGGTATACATCATGCCCTGTGATTTTTCTGTAAAAGCTCCCGTACTTTACGGTGTAGGCGCTATTAACCAGCTC